>SEEY01000023.1 GCA_004211235.1 Rubrivivax sp. | reverse complement strand
CGGCGGTCCCATCGGAGTCGAAGCCGCTCTCTACGGCGCCTTGGCAGGACAGCTGCTTCCACATCGGGGAGGGCGGCCCATCCCATGATGGCCTGGGTGCTCGACCGATTCCCGCAGCTGCATCGGGTGCGCGGCGTCATCGAACGCTCGCTGATCGTGCAGGGCGCCATGGAAGCGAGCCTGACGCCGCTGATGGAAGCCGTCGAGGCCGAGTTCACCGGCATCAAGGTATTCAGCCTGCCGAGCGTCGACCATCCGCAGTGGGGGCGCTGCATCGAACTCGGCGTCAAGGGCGAGGCTTCCGAACTGGCGCCGGCCTACGATGCGCTGAAACGGGGCGTTGTCCAATTTGGTGCAAGCATCAGCACTGAACTGGTGCGTTAGTTCCTCTGCCGTAACCCGTCAGCCCGCTGATAATGCGCCGCGCCGAGAGGTGCAACCCATGTCGGTGCACTGGCATGCAAACTGCTTTGCTTACTCTCGTGGCTGCGGGCGTTCAGGCGTACCGCGGCGGCAACCCACCCACCCGATCCCGCTAGGAGCTTTTGATGGCCAAGACCGTCGCCGATGTGATGAACCTCGTGAAGGAGAACGAAGTCAAGTTCGTCGACTTCCGCTTCACCGACACCCGTGGCAAGGAGCAGCACGTCACTGTGCCGGTTTCCCATTTCGATGAAGACAAGTTCGCGTCGGGCCACGCCTTCGACGGCTCGTCGATCGCCGGCTGGAAGGGTATCGAGGCATCGGACATGCTCCTCATGCCCGATCCCAACACCGCCAACATCGACCCCTTCTTCGAAGAGCCGACGCTGATCCTGACCTGCGACGTCATCGACCCGACCGATGGCAAGGCCTATGAGCGCGACCCGCGTTCGCTGGCCAAGCGCGCCGAGGCTTATCTCAAGTCCTCCGGCCTGGGCGACACCGCCTTCTTCGGCCCGGAACCCGAATTCTTCGTGTTCGACAGCGTGCGCTGGGGCAACGACATGTCCGGCTCGTTCTTCAAGATCGAATCGGAAGAAGGCGCCTGGAATTCGTCCAAGGAATACGAGCACGGCAACAGCGGCTACCGTCCCACCGTCAAGGGCGGCTACTTCCCCGTGCCCCCGGTCGACAGCGGCCAGGACATGCGCTCGGAAATGTGCCTGATCCTCGAGCAGTGCGGCATCCCCGTCGAAGTCCATCACCACGAAGTGGCGAACGCGGGTCAAATGGAAATCGGCACGCGCTTCAGCTCGCTGGTCGAGCGCGCCGACTGGACGCAGCTGCAGAAGTACATCGTCGCCAACGTCGCCCATGCCTACGGCAAGACCGCGACCTTCATGCCCAAGCCCCTGGTCGGCGACAACGGCTCCGGCATGCACGTTCACCAGTCCGTCTGGAAGGACGGCAAGAACCTGTTCGCCGGCGACGGCTATGCAGGCCTGAGCGACTTCGCGCTGTACTACATCGGCGGCATCATCAAGCACGCCCGCGCGCTGAACGCCATCACCAACCCCGGTACGAACTCGTACAAGCGTCTGGTGCCTGGCTTCGAAGCCCCGGTGAAGCTGGCCTACTCGGCCAAGAACCGCTCCGCCTCGATCCGCATCCCTTACGTCGCCAACCCCAAGGGCCGCCGCGTCGAAGCGCGCTTCCCGGATCCTTCGGCCAACCCCTATCTGTGCTTCGCAGCACTGCTGATGGCGGGCCTGGACGGCGTCGAAAACAAGATCCACCCGGGCGAAGCGGCCACGAAGGATCTGTATCACCTGCCGCCGGAAGAAGACGCGAAGATCCCGACCGTCTGCCACAGCCTCGACCAGGCTCTGGACTACCTGGACAAGGACCGTGCCTTCCTGACCAAGGGTGGCGTCTTCACCGACAGCTACATCGATGCCTACATCGACCTGAAGATGCAGGAAGTGACGCGCTTCCGCATGGCGACCCACCCGGTCGAGTTCGACATGTACTACGCCCTGTGATGACCGCCGGCAGCATTTGCGCTGCCTGGTCACCGACCGAGAGGGGCCGCCCGCGCGGCCCCTTTTTCATGCCTGAGCCACAATGCCCTCATGAACCGATTGCTGGCATCGCTGCTCCTCGCCACGGCCTGTGGCGCCCAGGCGCAGGGCACCGTCTACCGGTGTCCGGGGCCTCCGGTTCTGTACACCGACGCACTGTCCGCCAAGGAAGCGCAGGACAAGGGTTGCCGCACGATCGAGGGCACGCCCATCACCATCGTGCAGACGACGAAGCCGCGTGCCGCCAGTGGCGCGGCGCCGGCGGCCGAAGGGGCGCGCAGTGCTGAGGGCCGTGTCGATGCCGGCCAGCAGCGCGTGCGAGACGACGAGCGCCGCCGCGTGCTGCAGACCGAGCTGCGCCAGGCCGAGGAGCGCCTCACGGTCGCGCAGAAGGACTTCAACAACGGCCAGGGCGAGCGCCGCGGCGACGAGCGCAACTACCAGCGCTATCTCGACCGCATGGCCGAACTCAAAGACAACATCGCCCGCTACGAGGCCGATGTGCAGGCGCTCAAGCGCGAGATCTCAAAGCTACCCTAGGGAGGGTTTGCAACAGCCCTGGGGGTCGCGGCGAGGTCTTTGCCGGATGCTGGACAAGGCGCGAACCGCCGCCCAGGCTGGTGCCTGGGCCAGGTTCGTAACGCTGGCCAGCGCCGGCAAAGCCGCGCCCCTGCGGGTTTGCGACATAACCGGCCCGCGCGGGTGTTGCGCCGCTCGCCGGGGCGGCAAGCCCCGGCTTCGCGCCACGCCTACGCGCGGGCCGGTTCTGTCGCAAACGCGACCCCCAGGGCTGTTGCAAACCCTCCCTAAGCCGGCATGGCGCCGGCGCGTGCCATGACTGAATCCCCCCTGCTGCCGGTCGAATTCGCCGGCCTCGACCTGCTGGCGACCATGGTCGTCGTCGTCAGTGCCGAAGGCGAATGCCTGTTTGCCAACGCGGCCTTCGAGAACAGCATGCGGCTCTCGCGCCGCGCCGTGCAGAAGGCGCAGTTGCCCGACTGGTTCGACGACGCGCAGCGCCTCGTTGACACGCTCGCCGGCGTGGCAGCCAACCAGTACTCCAGCAGCCGCTTCGACGCCGTGCTGCGCCGCGGCGCCTGGGCTCATGAAGACGGGCTGCCCGTGCACGTGATCGTGTCCCAGATGGATGCGACCGAGGAAGGCGCGCCCCGCGTGCTGGTCGAGCTCATCGAGATTGCCCAGCTCGCCCGCCAGGACCGCGACGAGCGCAACCTCGACCAGGTCCAGGCCACCAAGGAGCTGACCCGCAACCTGGCCCACGAGATCAAGAACCCGCTCGGCGGCATCCGCGGCGCGGCGCAGCTGCTGGCGCTGGAACTGCAGGGTGACGACGGCGCCGACGAGCTGACCGAGTACACCCAGGTCATCGTCCACGAGGTCGACCGGCTGCAGAGCCTGGTCGACCGGCTGCTCGCGCCACACCGCCGCGCCCATGTCGTCGGCGACGTCAACATCCACGAGATCTGCGAGCGCGTCCGGGCGCTCGTCATGATCGAACACCCGCGCGGCCTGACGATCACCCGCGACTACGACACCTCGCTGCCGGATTTCCGCGGTGACCGCGAGCAGCTCATCCAGATGGTGTTGAACATCGTCCAGAACGCCGCGCAGGTGCTTGGCGCGCGCATCGCCGCAGGCGACGCGCACATCGCGCTGCGCACGCGCGTGGCCCGCCAGGTGACGATCGGCAAACAGCGCTGGCGCTTGGCACTGGAATTGCATGTTGAGGACAACGGTCCCGGCGTACCCGCCGAGATCCGGGATCGCATCTTCTTTCCCCTGGTCTCAGGGCGGGAAGGCGGCTCCGGCCTCGGCCTCACGCTTGCACAGACGATCGCGCAGCAACACCAGGGCATGATCGATTGTGAAAGCGAGCCGGGCATGACGAATTTCAGAATCACGCTACCGCTGCCCTGACCCCACAAGGCCACGGGGCGGCCGAGGAACCGCATGAAATCCATCTGGGTTGTTGACGACGACCACTCGATCCGCTTCGTGCTCGAGAAGGCCCTGGCCCGCGAGGGGCTGCCGGTGCGCAGCTTCAGCAATGCGCGCGACATGCTCGCCGCGCTCGAGGATGACTCACCTCAAGTGCTGGTGTCCGACATCCGCATGCCGGGTGGCTCGGGGCTCGAATTGCTGGCCAAGGTCAAGGCCAAGCTGCCCGCGCTGCCGGTCATCATCATGACGGCCTACTCCGACCTGGACAGCGCCGTGTCGGCCTTCCAGGGCGGCGCCTTCGAGTACCTGCCCAAGCCCTTCGACCTGCCCCGCGCCGTCGAACTCATCCGCCGAGCGCAGGAAGAAAGCCAGCGCGAGGCTGGCGAACAGGAAGCCGCTGCCCAGGTGCCGGAGATGCTCGGCCAGGCACCGGCGATGCAGGACGTCTTCCGTGCGATTGGCCGGTTATCTCAAAGCAACGTGACCGTGATGATCACGGGCGAAAGCGGCTCCGGAAAGGAGCTGGTCGCCCGCGCGCTGCACAAGCACAGCCCCCGGGGCGAAGGCCCGTTCGTGGCCATCAACACTGCAGCGATTCCGAAGGACCTGCTGGAAAGCGAACTCTTCGGCCACGAGCGCGGCGCCTTCACCGGCGCGCAGGCGTCGCGGCGCGGCCGTTTCGAGCAGGCTGACGGCGGCACGCTCTTCCTCGACGAAATCGGCGACATGCCCTTCGAGCTGCAGACGCGGCTGTTGCGCGTGCTGTCCGACGGCCAGTTCTACCGCGTCGGCGGCCACAGCCCGATGCGCAGCAATGTGCGCGTCATCGCCGCCACCCACCAGAACCTGGAAGACCGTGTACGCCTGGGCGTGTTCCGCGAGGATCTGTTCCACCGCCTGAACGTCATCCGCCTGCGCCTGCCGCCGCTGCGCGAGCGCCGCGAAGACATTCCGTCTCTGGCCCGCCACTTCCTGCAACGCAGCGCGACCGAGTTGGGCGTGGAGCCCAAGCGCCTGTCCGATGCGGCGCTGCAGGTGCTGAGCGGCTTCGAGTTCCCCGGCAACGTGCGTCAACTGGAGAACATCTGCCACTGGCTCAGCGTCATGGCGCCCAGTCAGGTCGTCGAGCGCAAGGACCTGCCTGACGAGATCCAGCCCGGCTATGTGGCCGCGCCGTCGCCGGGTCAGGTCACCAGCGCGATCCCCGGTGTCGCCCCGGTTGCCGCGCCGGCTGCCGCGGCGCCAGCCAGCACCAGCAGTGGCGATGGCTGGCTCGCCGACATGGCCGCGGACGCCCGCGCCCGCCTCGCCGCTGGCGAGCCGGAGGTGTGGGACGCGCTGACCAAGCGCTTCGAGGCCCAGCTGATCCTCACCGCCCTCGACATCACCCGCGGCCGCCGCATCGAAGCCGCGCAGAAGCTCGGCATCGGCCGGAACACGATCACGCGGAAGATTCAGGAGCTGGGGTTGGATGTGTGATCGCGAGACTGCGTAGGGTGATCGAGAACGTTTGGCAATCGTTGTTGATCAAGAACCCGACCGGACTTGCTTGCGCGTTGACCATTTGGCTCATCAGTGGCGCCTATGCGACTGCGATCCTGCTCGGGTTCGTTTCTGGAAGCCTGGCGTTCATCTGGCGGTATTGCGTCGTCGCGAGTGCGTTCGTGCTTGTGCTGATGCCGCTCATTGACTGCTTCTCCAAGCGCCGTGATTGAACACTCGCTGGTATTGAGAAGCTGGACGATGAAAGATCTCAACGGCCGCTGACGCGCAGCCCGATCAGCACTAGGGTCCACAACCCGAGCACCAGCGTCAGCCCCCGCCAGAACAGCGGCACGTATTGCAGCTTTTGCTCGTAGGTTGGGGTGAGCACTGCGAACCCCAACATCGGCAGCGGCGCGTTGAATCAGGTGGCACGGCGAACTGCAGAGGCGTTGGGGTTCACTGCGTTCACCCCAACCTACAAGTCCCGTCACACGCGGGCCGCTCAAGCTGGCTGCGCCGTGAACTTCACCCCCAGCGCGCGCGCCACTTTCATGACGGTCTCGAAACGCGGCTTGGCGCCCGGCGCAAGCGCCTTGTAGAGGCTTTCGCGTCCTAATCCAGCGTCCTTGGCAACCTGCGCCATGCCCTTGGCTCGCGCTACATCGCCCAGTGCAAGCAGCAGCAAGTCCGGATCGTCGGTCTCAAGCACCGCGGTCATGTACTCCGCGATGGCTTCGTCGTCATCAAGGTAGCGGGCGGCGTCAAACGCCACAAGCTTGAGCGGCGCCTTGGTCTTGCTCATACATCGTCTCCAAATTCAGATGCAGCTTGAGCGCACGGCGGATATCGCGTTTCTGTGAGCCGATGTATCCGTATGGATACGAAAGTCAAGCCGTCCGATGAGCGCTGTCTTCAATGCCCGCTGACCCGCAACCCCAGCAGCACCACCGTCACCAGCGCAAACACCAACGTCAGCCCGCGCCAGAACAGCAGCGGATGCCTTTCCTGCAGCGGCGTCCGGTCCCGCGTCATGAACTCCGGTCCCGGCGCATGCAGGTCATGCAGGAATTCAGACAGCGCCTGCTGCCGTCGCGCGGCCTGCGGCTGCAGCGCTTTCCTCAGCACGCGGTCCAGCCACTCCGGCAGGTCCGGCCGCCGGGTACGCAGCGGCACGTACTGCAGCTTGTGCAGGTCGCGCGCGCCACGCACCTGGGGCACCTGCAGGCCGTAGGGCAGGGCGCCGGTCAGCATCTGGTAGACCAGCACGGCGAGCGAGAACAGTTCGGCCACGGGTGAGCCGCCTTCGCCGGTGAAGTATTCCGGCGCCGTGTACTGCAGCGTGCCGGCCAGCTCCAGCGCACGGGCGTCGCCCAGGCCTTCGCTGAGGCCTGCCACGTGGGCCGAGGCCAGGTCGATGAGGATGACCGTGCCCTGCCGATCAATCATCAGGTTCTCGGGCCGCAGGTCCTGGTGCAGCATCTCCTTGCGGTGCAGCGCCTGCAGGCCGCGGGCGATCTGGTCGGCGATGCCGCGCACCTCGTCCAGGCCGGGCTTGGGGTGGTCGGTCATCCACTGCGCCAGCGTCTGGCCGTGGATGAACTCGACGGCGGTGAAGAGGTGCTCGCGCTTGCGCTCGGGCGGCGCGGCTTTGATGACGTGCGGGCTGTCGACGCGCCGGGTCACCCATTCCTCGGTGGCAAAGCGGTCCAGCTCGCGCGCGTTGCCGGCCAGGTCGGCCGTGGGCAGCTTGAGCGCCCACTCGCGCCCGTCCGCGTCGACCGCGAGCACGACCTGGCTGCGCGCCGTCTGCTGCAGTTCACGCACGACGCGGTAGCCCTCGAATTCCTGGCGCGGCGCGAGGTGGGGCGGCAGCCGCAGGCCATCACGGTTGACCGGCGGCGGGATGTCTCGCGGCAGGGACTCGACCCGCGCCAGCATGACGGTTGCGTTGTCCTGGCTGCCGCGCGCCAGCGCCGCCACCACCAGCGCTTCGGCAGCGGCCTGAAGATCGTGGCCATGCCGGGCCAGCGTGTCGTTCACGAGCGCGGCGTCGAGGCGCTCGTAAGCGCCGTCGGTCGCGAGCAGCAGCGTCTCGCCGACTTCAGTGGGCCAGCTGGCGTAGTCGATATCGAGATGCGCCGTCACGCCCAGCGCGCGGCCGAGATAGGTCTGGCCGCCGTAGACACGCACGCGGTGGTCCTGGCTCAGCTGCTCGAGTGCGTTGGCATGCACACGGTAGACGCGCGTGTCGCCCACGTGCAGCAGGTGCACCTCACGGCCCTTGAACACCAGCGCGCTGAAGGTGCAGACGTGGCCGCGGTCCTTGTCGAAGCGGCCTTCGCCGCGCTGGCTCTCGGCATGCAGCCAGGCGTTGGTGGCGGCCAGCACGCACTGGGCGGCGCGGCGCACGGTCCAGGCCTCGGAGGTGCCGTAGTAGTCCTCCAGGAAGCCGCGCACGGCGGCGGCGCTGGCGATCTGGCTGACGGCGCTGCTGCTGATGCCGTCGGCAATGGCCATCGCGATGCCGCGCGAGCGGGCTTGAGCGTCGGTCGGCTTCGCGACGCCGTGGAAGTCCTGGTTCAGCGGCTTGACGCCGGCCTCAGAGTGCTGGCCGACCGCAAGCCGCAGCGTCATCAGCTCAGAACCCTTTTCGGGGCCGTCTTGTAGTGCGTCGAGTACAGCGTCAGACCGACGAAGGTCAGGCCGCCGACGAGATTGCCGACGACGGTCGGGATCTCGTTCCAGATCAGGTAGTCCATCAGCGTGAACTGGCCGCCCAGCATCAAGCCCGACGGGAACAGGAACATGTTGACGATGCTGTGCTCGAAGCCCATGTAGAAGAACACCATGATGGGCATCCACATGCCGATGGCCTTGCCGGAGACGGAGGTGGACATCATCGCGGCGACGACGCCGGTCGACACCATCCAGTTGCACAGCACGCCGCGCACGAACAGCGTCAGCATGCCGGCCGCGCCGTGGGCCGCGTAGCCCACCGTGCGGCCCTCGCCGATGTGGCCGATCTTCTGGCCGACGGCATTCGGCGCCTCGCTGAAGCCGAAGGTGAAGATGATGGCCATGAAGACGGCCACCGTCAGTGCGCCGGCGAAGTTGCCGAAGAACACCAGCGTCCAGTTGCGGAACACGCCGCCCCAGGTGGCGCCGGGGCGCTTGTCGAGCACGGCCAGCGGCACCAGGGTGAACACGCCGGTCAGCAGGTCGAAGCCCATCAGGTAGAGCAGGATGAAGCCGACCGGGAACAGCAGGGCGCCGACCAGCGCGTTGCCGGTGTTGACCGTCACGGTGACCGCGAACGCAGCGGCCAGTGCGAGGATGGCGCCGGCCATGTAGGAGCGGATCAGCGTGTCACGGGTGGACATCAGCAGCTTGGATTCACCGGCATCCACCATCCTGGTGACGAATTCGGTCGGAACGACGTAGGCCATGGTTTTGTCTCTTTGAAAAAGTAGTTAGCTGAGTGCGACGAGCACGCGGCCGTCCTGCACCTGCACGGCATGGGCGCGCACCGACTGCTCGGGCGCTTCCAGGCATTCGCCGGTGTTCAGGTCGAAGTGGTTCTTGTAGAGCGGCGAGGCGACGACGATGCGCTCGCCGAGATTGCCCACCAGGCCGCGTGACAACACGCTGGCGCCCGAGCGGGGGTCGATGTTGTCGATGGCGTGGAAGCGGCTCGTGCCGACGCGGAACACGGCCACGGGTCGGCCGTCCACCAGGGCGGCGACGCCGGTGTCGGGCAGGATCTCCTCGACGCTGCAGATGGGGGTGAAGGTGGGGCTCATGCAGTACTCCTTGATGCCGGGTTCATGCGGGTTGGGCTTCGGTTTCGTCACTGCGCTCTTCCGGGCGCGCCGGGCGGATCTGGCCGCGCTCCTTGACGAAGACGATCTGCTGGTCGACCTTGTCGCTGTTGACGAAGGAGCGGAAGCGCTGGCGCACTTCCGGCGTCTCGACGGCCGTCTTCCATTCGCACTGGTAGGTGTCGACGACGGCCTGCATCTGCGCTTCCAGCTCGGCACCCAGGCCGAGGCTGTCCTTGATGACGACGTCCTTCAGATAGTCCAGGCCGCCTTCAAGGTTGTCGCGCCAGGTGCTGGTGCGCTGCAGGCGGTCGGCCGTGCGCACGTAGAACATCAGGAAGCGGTCGACATACTTGATCAGGTCGGCCTTGGAGAGGTCGCTGGCGATCAACTCGGCGTGGCGCGGCTTCATGCCGCCGTTGCCGCAGACGTAGAGGTTCCAGCCCTTCTCCGTGGCGATGATGCCGACGTCCTTGCCCTGCGCCTCGGCGCATTCACGCGTGCAGCCGGAGACGCCGAACTTGATCTTGTGCGGCGCGCGCAGGCCCTTGTAGCGGTTCTCGATCTCGACGGCGAGGCCGACGGAATCGTCCACGCCATAACGGCACCATGTGCTGCCCACGCAGCTCTTCACGGTGCGCAGCGACTTGCCGTAGGCATGGCCCGATTCGAAGCCGGCGGCGATCAGCTCTTCCCAGATGAAGGGCAGCTGCTCGACGCGGGCGCCGAACATGTCGACGCGCGCGCCGCCCGTGATCTTGGTGTACAGGCCGTACTTCTTGGCGACCTGGCCGACGGCGATCAGGCCGTCGGGCGTCACCTCGCCGCCCGGCATGCGCGGCACGACGGAGTAGCTGCCGTCCTTCTGGATGTTGCCGAGGTAGTAGTCGTTGCTGTCCTGCAGCGCGGCGAGTTCGGGCTTGAGCACGAAGTCGTTCCAGCACGACGCGAAGATGCTGGCAGCGGCGGGCTTGCAGATGTCGCAACCCAGGCCCTTGCCGTGCTTGGCGAGCAGGTCGCTGAAGGTCTTGATGCCGCCGACGCGCACGAGGTGGTAGAGCTCCTGGCGCGAATGAGGGAAGTGCTCGCAGAGGTGGTTGTTGACGGCCATGCCGCGCTTGGCCATCTCGAACTTCATGACCTGCGTGACCAGCGGCACGCAGCCGCCGCAGGTGGCGCCGGCTTTCGTGCAGGCCTTGATCTCGCCCATGGTCGTGCAGCCTTCGCCGACGGCGGCGCAGATCTGGCCTTTGGTGACGTTGTTGCACGAGCAGAGCTGGGCGCTGTCGGGCAGCGCGTCCGGGCCGATGCCGACCTTGGCCTTGCCATCGCTGCTCGGCAGGATCAGGAACTCGGGGTCGGCCGGCAGCTTGATGCCGTTGAGCGCCATCTGCTGCAGCGTGCCGTACTCGGCCGCGTCGCCCACCAGCACGGCGCCGAGCAGGAACTGGCCGTCGTCGCTGACGACGATCTTCTTGTAGACCTGCTTGCGCTCGTCGACGAACTGATAGCTGCGGCAGTTCGGCGTCTTGCCGTGGGCGTCGCCGATGCTGGCCACGTCCACGCCCATCAGCTTCAGCTTGGTGCTGAGGTCGGCGCCGGGGAAGGCCGCTTCGGCGTCACCCGTGATGTGCCGCGCGGCCACGCGGGCCATCTCGTAGCCGGGAGCGACCAGGCCATAGGTCTGCTCGTTCCAGGCCGCCACCTCGCCGATGGCGTAGACGTTGCGGTCGCTGGTGCGGCAGTGGTCGTCGATGACGACGCCACCGCGCGGGCCGATGGCCAGCACGCACTGACGGGGCAGTTCGTCGCGCGGGCGGATGCCGGCGGAGAACACGATCATGTCGGTCTCCAGCCAGGTGCCATCGGCAAACACCATGCGATGGCGGGCCATCGCGCCGTCGGTGATCTCCAGCGTGTTGCGGCCCGTGTGCACCTGCACGCCGAGGTCCTCGATCTTCTTGCGCAGCACGCGGCCGCCGCCCTCGTCGATCTGCACGGCCATCAGGCGCGGCGCGAACTCGACGACATGCGTCTCCAGCCCCATGTCGCGCAGCGCCTTGGCGCACTCCAGTCCCAGCAAGCCGCCGCCGACGACGACGCCGGTCTTGGAGACCTTGCCGCTGGCCTGCATGCCTTCCAGGTCCTCGATGGTGCGGTAGACGTGGCAGTGCGGCCGGTCACGGCCCGGCACCGAGGGGACGAAGGGGTAGGAGCCGGTGGCCAGCACCAGCTTGTCGTAGGTGACGACGGAGCCGTCGGCCAGCGTGATGCTGTGGTCGCGGCGCTCGATGGCCACCGCTTTGGCGGCCAGGCGCAGCTTGAAGCCCGGGTTGTTCTCGAAGAAGCCGGCCGGCACGAGCGACAGTTCTTCAGCCGACTTGCCGGAGAAGAACTCTGACAGGTGGACGCGGTCATACGCAGGCCGTGGCTCCTCGCACAGCACCGTCACCTGCACATCCGCGCCGGCGTGGCTTTCGGCGAGGGACTCGAGAAACTTCTGGCCCACCATTCCGTGGCCGATGAGGACGATGTGCATGGACTGCCTTGGCGAAAGGCGTCTGTCGGAAGGCCCGGAAAGGCCAATCGAAGACACCAATGAAAAAGGCCCCGCAAGCAGCTGGCTGCTCGGTCGGGGCCGGTCGTTTGGGAGTCGCCACCGTTGGCGAAGGATCCCGAGGGCCGGCGCGTGCACGACCTCTCAGCGTGTTCTTCGCAAGACCCATGCCCGCGTCAGGCGCGGCGGCGTTCACCGCCGTTGCCGGCTCCGTCCCGGGGCGCGGCACTGCGGCGGTGCGGTGAAACGCACTGCAAGTGGGCGGTTTGCCCCGTCAGTGGGCCGTTCTGTCCAGCCAGACCTCGAGACCCTGCGCATTCAGCTCGGCATCGAGCGACAGCCACTCAGCAGCGTCGGCACCGGCCGGGTGCCCGTGTGCACGCAAACGAGCCAGGTAGCCATCGAGCAGGGCACGCTTGAGTTGCTCATGCCGGTCGGGCGCGGTCCGCAGGGGCAGTGCCAGCGCCACCATCTCGTCCACCTGTTCCAGCATTACCGTGGCAAGGCGGCGAACTTCCTCGACGCTGCCGCCGATGCGGCCGTAATGCGTCACCTGCATGGCCAGCGGCTCGGCCGCCAGCAGCCGGGCGACCGTCGCCTTCAGCGCCTCGGGCTCGAACTGCACCGGCGTGCTGGTGGGCAGGATCCAGGCGCGGCCGTCCACGTCGAAGGCGCGGTAGGACAGGCCAAAGGTGTCGCCGGTGAACCAGCTGCGGCTCTGCTCGTCCCAGATCGCATGGTGATGCCGCGCGTGGCCCGGCGTGTCGATCAGTCGCAGCGGCCGGCCGGCGAGGTGGATGACCTGCCCGTCATGCGAAGCCTCGGCACGCTCGGCCGGCACGGGCACCAGCCTGCCGTAGCTGCGCTGCATCTCCGCCTCGCCGTAGACCGTCAGCGCGCTCAACCACAGCGCCTTCGGGTCCACCATGTGCCGCAGGCCGCGGGGATGAACCAGCGCCCGGGCGCGCGGCAGCGCTTCCATCAGCAGGCCGACGCCACCGGCGTGGTCCAGGTGCACATGCGTCGGGATGACCCAGTCGACCGCTTCGGTGCCGAGCCCTAACGCATCCAGCGCTGCCAGCAGGCGCGGCACCGCGTGGTTCGTGCCGGTGTCGATGAAGGCGGCGCGGCCGGCCTCGACCATCAGATAGGCCGCGTCGAAGCGTGGGCGCTGGAAGCCGGTGTCGATGGCGTAGATGCCGTGGCCGAGGTCGTCGATGAAATCAAGCATGGGGGCTGAAGCGGCGGTGGCGCTTCCTAGAATCACCGCTCACGATAGCCCAAGGAGCCCGCGTGGCGGTTCACGAGATTTTGAAGATGGGCGACCCGCGCCTGCTGCGCGTTGCCAAGCCCGTGACGGAGTTCGGCACCCCAGCGCTGGAGCGCCTGATCGCCGACATGTTCGAGACCATGGCGGCTGCGAACGGCGCCGGCCTGGCGGCGCCACAGATCGGCGTCGATCTGCGCCTCGTCATCTTCGGCTACACGAGCAACGTCCGCTACCCGGAAGCGCCGCCGGTGCCGCCCACCGTGCTGATCAACCCGGTCATCGAGGTGCTGGACGGCGGGCGCACCGAAGGCTGGGAGGGATGCCTCTCCGTGCCGGGCCTGCGCGGTGTCGTAGCACGCGACGAGCGCATCCGCTACACCGGATTCGACGCCGCCGGCGCCCCCATCGACCGCATTGCCGAGGGCTTCCATGCCCGCGTCGTGCAGCATGAGTGCGACCATCTCGACGGCATCCTCTACCCGATGCGCGTCACGGATTTCACCCGTTTCGGCTTCACCTCCGTGCTGTTTCCCGATCTGGACCCGAACAGCGACGATGACTAGGGCCTGTCAGCCCGCCGGCAGCGGGCCTTCCCTTCGGGCTGACAGGCCCTCAACTTGCAAAACTTGTAAGCGCGGTGCACCGCGTTGACGCTGCCAGCGTTTTGCTGGTGCAAAGGAGCATCGGCTCATGACCACGTCCCCCGAATCCAGGCTCACGTTGACCCGCCGCTGCTGGCGCATGCTGGCACTGACGCTGCTGGTCGCCATCGCGCCTGCCGCGAAGGCGCAGGATGCTGATCGCGACCCGCCGTCGCGTGCTGCGCGTGTCGTTGACGTCGTCGGCGATGCATGGCTGTTCGACAGCGAGACCCGCGAATGGACGCGGCTGTTGCGCAATCAGACCGTCAGTGAGGGTGACCGCCTGCGCACCGACGAGCGCGGCCGCATCAGCCTGCGCGTGGGTTCCACGAGCATCTGGGTCGACGAACGCAGCGACCTCGAACTCAACCAGCTCGACGAAGGCCAGACGCTGCTGCAGGTCGACCGCGGCGATGTGGCCGTGCGCCTGCGCAGCTCCGAGAACGCTGCGGAGACGCGGCTGCGCACCCGCGAGGGCATGGCCCAGCCGGAGCGCGAGGGCCTGTACCGCGTCGAGCAGTTGGACCGGGGCAGCAAGATCTACGTCTGGCAGGGGCGCATGCGCTTCGAGTGGGCTCGCGGGGCGGCGCCGGTTGTCGTGGGCACCGGCGAGCAGGTGGAGCTCTGGTGGCCCGACAGCCCGCGTGCCGAGCGCGGCCCGCTGTACAGCGACGGCTTTGGTGACTGGGTGCTGGCTGAAAGCCGCGAGGAGGGCGACCGGCCCGTGGCGCGCTATGTGTCGCCCGAGATGACCGGCGCCGATGACCTGGACCGTTATGGCCGCTGGGAGACCGCGCCCGAGTACGGCACCGTCTGGATTCCCAGCACGCTGGCCGTGGCCGACTGGGCGCCCTACCGCTATGGCCGCTGGAGCTGGTCGCGGCACTGGGGCTGGACCTGGGTGGACGACGCGCCCTGGGGCTTCGCGCCCTTCCATTACGGCCGCTGGGTGAACTGGGGCGGTCGCTGGTGCTGGGCGCCGGGTTCTTACGTGCACCGTCCCGTCTACGCGCCGGCGCTGGTCGGCTGGGTCGGCGGCGGTTCCGTCAGCGTGAGCATCGGCATCGGCGGCCGGCCGGCGCCGCCGCGCTACGGCTGGTATCCGTTGGCGCCGCGTGAGGTCTACACGCCCGGCTACCGCCACAGTCCGCGCTATGTGCAGCGCGTCAACGACCCGCGCGACCTGCGCGACCCTGTGACCGTGCAGCGCCCGCACCGCTACCGCGACGCGCCCAACGCCGTCAGCACGCTGCCGGCGCCCGGCGCGGCCATCCAGCCGCTGCCGGTTCGTGGCCCGGACCGCCGCCCCGAGCCGGGATGGAACCGGCCTTTGCCGGGCGCCCCCGGCCGCGGCGACCTGGCCGCGGTGCTGCCTGCCGCACAGACCCGTCCGCCCGAGGTGCAGC
>SEEY01000508.1 GCA_004211235.1 Rubrivivax sp. | reverse complement strand
CGTTCTGGCTCACGAGCACCAGTTCATCCACGCCGCTCGGGTCATAGATGCTGGGCAGGTAGGCTTCCGGCCATTTGCGGATGCCCGGGATGCGCGAGCCCTCGGCCGGCTGGGCGCCGACGATGCGCACCGCCGGGTTCTTTTCCTTCAGGAATCGCGACACGCCGGTGATGGTGCCGGTGGTGCCCATCGCACTGACGAAGTGGGTGATCTGCCCGTCGGTGTCCTTCCACAGCTCGGGGCCTGTCGTCTCGTAGTGCGCGCGCGGGTTGTCCGCATTGCCGAACTGGTCCAGCACGCGCCCCTTGCCTTCTCTGGCCATCTGCTCGGCAAGGTCGCGGGCGTACTCCATGCCGCCGGTCTTGGGCGTCAGGACGAGTTCGGCGCCGAAGGCCTTCATCGTCTGCGCGCGCTCGATGGACAGGTCCTCCGGCATGATCAGCACCATGCGGTAGCCCCGGATGGCTGCGGCCATGGCCAGCGCGATGCCGGTGTTGCCCGACGTCGCCTCGATCAGCGTGTCGCCGGGCTTGATCTCGCCGCGCTCCTCGGCGCGCTTGATCATGCTGATGGCGGGACGGTCCTTCACCGAGCCGGCCGGGTTGTTGCCTTCGAGCTTCGCCAGGATGACATTGCCGCGCGCATCACGCCCGGGCAGGCGTTGCAGGCGCACAAGCGGCGTCGCGCCAATGACGTCTTCGAGGGTCGGATAGTTCATGGCCAAGATTGTGGCAGCCGATCAAAGCCCGAGCCTTGGCGCGTGCATAATCCAGCCCCTCGCTTGCAATGAGCGAGACAGCAGTTTCCGACGGGCCCGGGTGGCGAAATCGGTAGACGCAGGGGACTCAAAATCCCCCGCCGCAAGGTGTGCCGGTTCGAGTCCGGCCCCGGGCACCAGAAGAAACAGCGCTGTACCCTGGCATACACTTGAACGGTAAGCGCCGGCTCTTCCGGTGCAGGCGCCCGGCCCGGGCGCGCAGCCGAGATTCATGCCCCCGCTGCCCACGGTTACCAAAGCGTTTTTGCTGGCTTGTGTCGGCTTCTTCTGCTTCTTCTTGCTGGTCCCCGGTCTGAAGCCCTGGTTCGAGCTTTGGCCGCTGAGCTCGGGGCTCTTCAGGCCCTGGCAGCCGCTGAGCTACGCCTTTCTGCACGGCGACGAATGGCATCTCGCCTTCAACATGCTCGGGCTGTGGATGTTCGGTGGCGAGCTGGAGCGGGTCTGGGGTCCGAAGCGCTATCTGCAGATCCTCGTCGCCAGCACCCTGACGGCGGCCGTGGTGCAGTTGCTGTTCACCTGGTACATCGGCACGAACGCACCGACCGTCGGTGCCTCGGGCGCGATCTTCGGACTGCTGCTGTCCTTCGGCATGTTGTTCCCCAACCGCATCATCGTGCCGCTGATCCCGCCGATCCCGATGAAGGCGAAGTACTTCGTTGCCATCTTCGGCGGGCTGGAGCTGGTGTTCGGCCTGAGCCGCTCCAGCGGCATCGCCCACTTTGCCCACCTGGGCGGCATGCTGGGCGCATGGCTGCTGATCCGCCATTGGCGCTCGTCCCGCCGGCGCTAGAGCCCTTGGCGAGGCGTGGGATAGCGCAGCGCAAGACGCAGCTCGCGATTCATGCGGTCGTTGCGCAGCCGGCGTGATTCGCTCCAGAAACTGAGCTGCATCGGGCTCATCCGCTCGCCAGCTTCCGCACGCGTGATGCGTTCGGGCCGCGGCAGGCCAGTCAGGTCGGCGGCGAGGTCGAAGTAGTCGCCCATCAGCAACTGGCTGTCGTCGCAGACGTTGACGGCACGCTGCGGCAGGCCGCGCAGCAGCGCCAGCACGCAGGCGCGGGCGAGGTCGTCGGCGTGGATGTGATTGGTGAAGACATCGTCTTCCCGGCGCAGCACCGGTGTGCTCCGGGCCAGCCGCTCGCGTGGGTGGCCGCCCTCGCGGTCACGCGCGTAGATGCCGGGGATGCGCAGCAGGCTCACGCGCGTGCCGTGGCAGCGGCCGAAGGCCAGCAACTGCCCCTCGGCGTCGACGCGGCGGCGGGCGCGGTCGGTGGCCGGATTCAGCACGCGGGTCTCGTCGATGAACGCACCGCCGCAGTCGCCGTAGACGCCGGTCGTGCTGCCGTAGACGAGGGCCTGGGGCGGCTTGCGGGCCAGCGCGGCCAGCAGGTTCCGAGTCCGTGCGTCGGTTTCGCCTTCGCGGGCCGGAGGTGCGAGATGCAGCACCAGATCGGCCAGCCCGGCCAGACGCGCCAGCGTGGCCGGATCATCCAGATTGCCGAGCAGCGGCAACACGCCGGCGGCGCGCAGGATGTCGGTCCGCGCGGGACTGGAGGTCAGCGCCAGCACGCGCCAGCGCCCGGCCAGCGCTTTGACGACGCGCAAACCCACGTCGCCGCAGCCGATGATCAAAAGTCGCAGTCTCATAGGTCAGGCAAAATCGCGCGCAGTCTACGGCCCAGTTCGGGCCGCTTGCTTTTTGAGCCCCATGTCCCATCAGATCACCATCCAGCCCGCCGGCCGCGTCTACACGACCGAGGGCGACGACACGCTGCTTGCGGCCGCCATCCGCAACGGCGTCGGCCTGCCCTACGGCTGCAAGGACGGGGCCTGCGGCTCCTGCAAGAGCAAGCTGCTCGAAGGCGCCGTCATCCATGGCAGCCACCAGCCCAAGGCGCTGTCTGCCGAAGAGGAAGCCGCCGGCTTCGTGCTGACCTGCTGCGCGCGCCCCCAGACCGATTGCACCGTCGAGGCCCGCACCGTGCCCGGCGCCGGCGAGTTCCCGGTGCTGAAACTGCCGACCCGGGTCGCGGCGATGCTCCGTCCGGCGCCTGATGTGGCAGTGCTGACGATGCAGCTCGCAGCCAATCAGAACTTCCAGTTCCGCGCCGGCCAGTACGTCGAATTCATCCTGCGCGACGGCTCGCGCCGCAGCTACTCGATGGCCAACGCGCCGCACACCCTGCCGGGCCAGATCGAGCTGCACATCCGCCACATGCCCGGCGGCAAGTTCACCGACCACGTCTTCGGCGCACTCAAGGAAAAGGACATCCTGCGCATGGAGGGGCCGTTCGGCAGCTTCTTCCTGCGCGAGGACAGCGACAAGCCCATCGTGCTGCTGGCCAGCGGCACCGGCTTCGCGCCCATCAAGGCCATCGTCGAGCGGGCGCGGCACATCGGTTCCCCAAGGCCGATGGTGCTGTACTGGGGCGCCCGCAGGCAGGCGGACCTTTACCTGAATGACTGGATCGCCCAGATCGCGTCGGAGTGGCCGCAGCTCAGCTATGTGCCCGTGCTGTCCGAGCCTGACGACGGCTGGACGGGACGCACCGGCTTCGTCCACCGGGCGGTCATGGCAGACCTGCCGGACCTGTCCGCACATCAGGTCTACGCCTGTGGGGCGCCCATCGTCGTCGAATCGGCGCAGCGAGATTTCGTGGCGCACTGCAAGCTGCCGGCCGAGGAGTTCTACGCCGACGCCTTCACCTCCGAAGCCGACAAGCACGCCAACGGCTGAACGA
>SEEY01000507.1 GCA_004211235.1 Rubrivivax sp. | reverse complement strand
GGCCTGAACGCGAGCTTCACGCAGGCGAGTGCGCTGCCGGGCGAGCTGGCGCTGGTCTCGCAGTCGGGCGCGCTGCTGACGGCGCTGCTGGACTGGGCCAACGCGGAGCGCATCGGCTTCTCGCACCTCGTCTCGTTGGGCGAACATGCCGACGTCGACTTCGCCGACCTGCTCGACTACCTCGCCCGGGACCGCCACACCCGCGCCATCCTGCTCTACATCGAGTCCATCACCGCGTCGCGCCGGTTCATGTCGGCGGCGCGCGCGGCGGCGCGCGCCAAGCCGGTCATCGTCGTCAAGGCCGGCCGCGTGCCGGCCGGCATGCGCGCCGCCGCCTCGCACACCGGGGCGCTGGCGGGCGAGGACATCGTCTTCGACGCTGCCATCCGCCGCGCCGGCATGCTGCGCGTGGACACGCTGAAGGACCTCTTCATCGCCGCCGAGACGCTGGCGCGCTTTCGCGACAACGCCAGCCGGGAGCTGATGGTGATGACCAACGGCGGCGGCGCGGGCGTCATGGTGGCCGACGCTGCCGCGCCGCTGGGCGTGACGCTGGCGCGGCCGGGCGGCGCGCTGATGCAGCGGCTCAATGCCGTGCTGCCGGCCAACTGGTCGCATGCCAACCCCATCGACATCATTGGCGACGCGCCCGCGCAGCGCTACGTCGATGCGCTCGAGGCGCTGCTCCAGGCTCCGGAAGCCGATGCCGTGCTGTTCGTGCACGCGCCCACGGCCATCGCGCCCAGCGAGGACATCGCCCGGGCCTGCCTGCCGCTGCTGGCACGGCATCCCGGCCGGGTGCTGAGCTGCTGGCTGGGCGGCGAGACGGTGGCTCCGGCGCGGCGCCTCTTTGAGGAGGCCGGCATTGCCGGCTACGAGACGCCGGAGGAGGCCCTGCGCGCCTTCTCGATGATGCAGACCTACCGGCGCAACCAGGTCGCGCTGCGCCAGACGCCGGCGGCCAGCGCCAACGCCCAGCCCGACCTGGCCGGTGCGCGGCGGATCATCGACGCCGCAGTGGCGGCCGGTCGCGAATGGCTGGACGAGATCGACGCGAAGGAGCTGCTCGCGGCCTGCGGCATCCCGGTGGTGACGACGCTGCGCGTGGCGCCGACGCCGGAAGCAGCCGCCGAGGCCGCGGCCCAGATCGACGGCCCGGTGGTGCTGAAGGTGGTGTCGTCCGCCATCCTGCACAAGTCCGACGCCGGTGGCGTGCGCCTGGATCTGCGCGGCCCGGACGCCGTGCGCACGGCCGCGCAGGAGATGCTGGCCCAGCTGCACCACCTGCGGCCGGAAGCCCGGGTGGAGGGATTCAGCGTGCAGGCCATGGTGCGACGGCCGCATGCGCAGGAGCTGATCGTCGGCACCCACGTCGATCCGATCTTCGGCCCGGTGGTTCTGTTTGGCCAGGGCGGCACGGCGGTCGAAGTGCTCGCCGACCGGGCGGTGGCGTTGCCGCCGCTGAACCGCACGCTGGCACGCGACCTCGTCGAACGCACGCGCGTCGCCCGTCTGCTGGCCGGCTACCGCGACCATCCGCCGGTGCGCATGGATGCGCTGTGTGACGCGTTGATCGCCATCGCGCAGATGCTGGCCGACCTGCCCGAGCTGGCCGAGCTGGACGTCAATCCGCTGCTGGCCGACGAACACGGCGTGGTCGCCCTGGATGCCCGCGTGCGCATCAGCCTCGCCCGCCCCGCCGGCACGGCCCGGTTTGCGGTGCGGCCCTATCCGGCCGAACTGGTCAGCTCCGTGCCGTGGCGCGGCCATCTGCTGCAGATGCGCCCGATCCGCCCGGAAGACGAGGATCGGCATCTCGAGTTCATGGAAGCGGTGACGCCCGAAGACCTGCGCATGCGCTTCTTCCAGGCGCCGCACGGCTGGACGCATGACGACCTCGCGCGCTGGACGCAGATCGACTACGAACGCGAGATGGCATTCGTGCTCGTCGATGAGCGGGCGCCCGGCGGGCCGCGCACGCTGGGCGTCGGACGGCTGGTTCGCGACCCCGACAACGTCGAGGCGGAGTTTGCCGTCATGGTGCGCAGCCAGCTGAAGGGGCAGGGGCTGGGCCGGCTCCTGATGCAGACCCTGCTGGCCTACGCCGCCCAGCGCGGCACGCAGCGCGTCGTCGGCTACGTGCTGCGCGAGAACTCGGCCATGCTCGGCCTGGCGAAGGCGCTCGACTTCGAACGCCATGCGGACCTCGACGAGCAGTGGGTCGTCGTGACGCGGCAGATGGCGACTGCGCTGCCTTCCTGCAGCGCCGCCTGACCGCGCGGCTCGCGCGCTGGGCCGCGCCCGGCTTGACGCAGCGCAAGGGCGCCAGCCCGGCGTGCCGGATCATGGCAACGGACCCGGGCGCTGGCGAGTGCCCGGCCCTTTTTCAACAGACTGGTGAACCTGCCATGAAGATTCTCGTAGCCGTGGATGGCTCCCCCGCCGCGCTGGATGCCGTCCAGTACGCCGCATCGCTGCTCGGCCAGCTGGTGGCTTCGCCCTCGAACGCCATCACGCTGGTCAGCGTGCATGACGACGCCGGACTGCGCCATGCGAAGGCGGTCGTCGGCGCCGACGCGGTGGCCGACTACCTGCGCGAGCTCAGCGAGCGCGACCTGGACGCCGCACGCAAGCTGCTCGACGAGGCCGGCATCCGGCATGACATGGTCATCCGCAGCGGCCATGTCGCGCAGCAGATCGTCGAATGCGCCAAGGCGGGCGGCTTCGATCTCATCGTGCTCGGCGCCAAGGGGCGCGGCGCCATCGTCGACGTGCTGCTCGGCTCGGTGGCACAGCGCGTGCTCGCAACGGCCGCGGGGCCGGTGCTGCTGGTGAAATAAGCCCCGGCCAGCGGAATACCCGGCTGCGTCTGCAAGCGGCTGGGAGGGCTGCTGGATCTGTTTGAAGGTATCGCCGGAAACCCGGCCGCACCGAGCTCGACTTGGAGATTCCGTTGCGACGGCGCTGGAATGTCGGAAGCCGGTTCAGCCATGCTGAGCGAATATGAAACGCGAGTCGCCGACACGTTTCACCCTATTCGATGCGGGTCTGGCCAATACCCTTGATGAATATCCGCCATGGACGCATTCGCGCCGTCCGCAGCGGATGTTTCAGCGATTGCCAGGCACCGGACCGGTCGACTTCCTGAGGATCAATTCAAGCGGCAGGCTGATCTTTCGGGCCTCCGGCTTGCGGCCGCCGATCAACTCCATCAACTCGCTCACGGCGCAGGCGCTGATGTCCGACAACGGCTGGCGCATGGTGGTCAACGGCGGGTGGATGTGGCTGGCGGTGGTGAGGTCGTCGAAGCCGATGACGGAGATGTCCTCCGGCACACGCAGGCCCTTGCCATGGATGGCGTCGATGGCGCCGAACGCCATCTCGTCGCTCGCCGCGAAGATGGCCGTCGGGCGCTGGGGCAGGGCCAGCAGCTTCTCGGTGGCGGCACGGCCACCGGTCTGGATGAAGTAACCCGGCACCATCAGCGCCGGGTCGAGCGCAATGCCGGCATCGGTCAGCGCCTCCACGT
>SEEY01000506.1 GCA_004211235.1 Rubrivivax sp. | reverse complement strand
TGGCCGAGCTGATCGGCTGGGTGCAGGCAGCCGGGCTGAACCGCATCGCCTTCGTTGCGCAGGCGGCCGCCTCCGCGCCCTGATCGCCGATGCTCTTCACGACGCCCGTCTTCGTCTTCGTCTTCCTGCCGCTGACCCTGCTGGGCTTCTTCCTGGCGGGCCGGGTGTCGAGCAAGGCCGGCATCGCCTGGCTGCTCGCGGCTTCGCTGCTGTTCTACAGCCACTGGCAGCCGCGCGACACGCTGCTGCTGTGCGCGTCCATCCTCGTCAACTTCCGGCTGGGCCTGCTGATCGCGTCTTCCCATGCCAGCCGCGCCTGGATGCGCTGCGGCGTGACGCTCAACCTGCTGCTGCTGGCGGTCTTCAAGTACGGTGACTTCCTGACCGGGAACGTCAACCAGCTGTTCGGCACCGCGCTGCCGCTGCCCGAGCTGGCGCTGCCCATCGGCATTTCGTTCTTCACCTTCACGCAGATCGCCTTCCTCGTCGACACCTACCAGGGCAAGGTCAGGGAAGCGCAACCGCTGCACTACGGGCTGTTCGTCACCTACTTCCCGCATCTCGTCGCAGGTCCGGTGCTGCACCACGCGCAGATGATGCCGCAGTTCGCGCGGGCGGACATCTGCCGTTTCCAGCCCGCCCACCTGTGCGGCGGCCTGGCGATCTTTGCCATCGGCCTCACCAAGAAGGTCGTGTTCGCCGACGGCATCAGCCCGTATGCCGACCTCGTCTTCGATGCCGCAGACAGCGGCGCCCTGCCGACGCTTCACGAGAGCTGGCTGGCCATGTGCGCCTACACGCTGCAGCTGTACTTCGACTTCAGCGGCTACTCGGACATGGCCATCGGCCTGTCGTGGATGTTCAACGTCTCGCTGCCCTTCAACTTCAACTCGCCCTACCGCGCCGCCAACATCAGCGAGTTCTGGCGCCGGTGGCACATCTCACTGTCCACTTTCCTGCGCGACTACCTCTACATCGTCCTCGGCGGCAACCGCCACGGCCCCGCCCGCCGCTACCTCAATCTGGCGCTGACGATGATCCTGGGCGGGCTCTGGCATGGCGCGAGCTGGACCTTCGTGGCCTGGGGCACGCTGCACGGCTGCTATCTGATGATCCACCACGGCTTCAGACACCTGGCGGGCGAAGCCGTGCTCGCGCGCCTGGCCGGCTGGCGCGCCTGGCGCTTCGGCGCCTGGCTGGTGACGCTGCTGGCCGTCATGGTGGCGTGGGTGCTGTTCAGGGCGACAAATTTCTCAAGTGCCGCAACCGTACTGCAAGGCCTGGTGGGCGCCGGCAGCGCCGCCTCGCCCGACCCGGTCTACTGGAACGCCGGGCGCTCGGTGCTGTCGGGTGCCGCGTGGTGCGCGGCGCTCGGCCTGCTGGCCGTCGTCGGCCCCAACAGCAACGTCATCGGCGAGCGCATCCTCGCCTGGTGCCGCGAGCGGCCGGCGGGCCGCAGCTACCTGGCCGGCGCAATGCTGGTGGGGGTCATCGGCCTCGTGCTGGTGAACGCCACCCGCGATTCCGTCAGCGCCTTCATCTACTTCAACTTCTGATGCACATGGCCTGGCTCTGGCGAACCCTGCTCGGTGCCCTGGCCGCGCTGTGCGTGCTGGAGGCGGCCCTGCAACTGCTGCCCGTGTCCACCGCCACGCAGACCGGCTACTACCTCGACCCCGCCATCCTCACCTATCCCGCCGGCCACAGCTTCACGGCCTCGGCGGGCTGGGACATGAGGCACGCCCAGCGCCACACGGCGAACAACCTCGGCTTCATCGCGGCGCATGACTTCGTGCCCGGCCGCAATGCCATTGCGCTGATCGGCGACAGCCATGTCGAGGCCGTGGCGCTGGATGCCGCGCAGCGGCCCGACCCCGTGCTGGAAGCGGCGCTCGGCGGCGGACGCCCCGTCTACGCCTTCGGCAGCCCGGGCACCTCGCTGCTCGACTATGCCGAGCGCGTCCGGTTTGCCGCCACGCGGCTGGACGTGCAGGACTTCATCGTGCTCGTCGTCCCCGGCGACATCCGCCAGTCGGTCTGCGGCTCCGGCCAGATCGCCTCGCCCTGCCTCGATGCCGCAACGGGCCAGGCCCGCACCGAAGTGCAGGCGCCACCGGGCGCGCTCAAGCGCGCGCTGCGCCACTCGGCGCTGGCGCAATACCTGTTCAGCCAGCTCAAGATCGCGCTCGATGCCGGCCCGGCCGCCATCCGGCGACTGCCGCTGCAGCTGATACCGGGGCACGAGGCGGCGTCAAAGAAGGCCGCCCCGCCGACGACCCGAGCCACGACCGCGGAGGGCGGGCCGGTCGTGGACGAGGTGGCGCGCCAGTTCTTCGAGCGCATCCGCCCTCACGTGAAGGGCCGCCTGCTGCTGGTCATCGACCGCCCCTTCAAGCCTGAACTGCGGCGGGCCGACTTCGACGCTGATGCCGAGCGCTTCATCGCCCTCGCCCATGCCCAGGGCGCCGACGTGCTGGACATGGCGTCCGCCTATGCCGGTCACGCGCGACAGTCGCCTCTGAGCCTGGCCGTGTCGCCCACCGACCAGCATCACAACGCCCTGGGCGTGCAGTTGCTGGCGCGTGCCATCGCGGACAGGTTCCCGTCCGTGCCGGCCTGGCAGGCCAGCGCCGCCCGCTGACCACCGGGCCCGCCGGGGCCGCCACCTACAATTTCGCCAAACTTCGCTGCCCCGCGCCCGCGATCACGCGCTGCCCCCAGGGGCGCCGTGAGTTGCAGGCGGCCGGGCACACCCGACATGAACGCCAAGACCGACGCGCCCAGCTACAACCCCAACGAGATCGAAGCCGCCGCCCGTGCCTACTGGACGGAGCGCGATGCCTACCGCGTCACCGAAGACGCGGGCAAGCCGCACTTCTATGCCTGCTCCATGCTGCCCTACCCCTCGGGCAAGCTGCACATGGGCCATGTGCGCAACTACACGATCAACGACATGCTGGCCCGCCAGCTGCGCATGAAGGGCTTCAACGTCCTCATGCCCATGGGCTGGGACGCCTTCGGCCTGCCGGCCGAGAACGCCGCGATGAAGGGCAAGGTGCCGCCCGCGCAGTGGACCTACTCCAACATCGCCCACATGAAGGGCCAGATGCAGGCCATGGGCCTGGCCATCGACTGGAGCCGCGAGGTCGCGACCTGCCAGCCCGGCTACTACAAGTGGAACCAGTGGCTGTTCCTGAAGATGCTGGAGAAGGGCATCGCCGAGCGCCGCACCCAGGTCGTCAACTGGGACCCGGTGGACCAGACCGTGCTGGCCAACGAGCAGGTCATCGACGGCCGCGGCTGGCGGTCGGGCGCGCTGGTGGAGAAGCGCGAGATCCCGGGCTACTACCTGAAGATCACGCAGTACGCCGAGGAGCTGCTGTCGGCGGTGGCCGACCCGACCGACCCCAACTACCTGTCCGGCTGGCCGGAGCGCGTGCGGCTGATGCAGGAGAACTGGATCGGCAAGAGCCAGGGCGTGCGCTTCGCCTTCCCGCATTCCATCGAAGGCGGCGGCGGGCGGCTGTGG
>SEEY01000505.1 GCA_004211235.1 Rubrivivax sp. | reverse complement strand
TTACGAAACGCAAATTTTAGCGGCATCTATCCGTGGACCTGGCTGAAGGAGCTTTCCAGCGAACGGGATGCCGCCAGCGGCGCTGGCGGGTAGCGGCGCCTTGCGCGCCGATGGGCACCGTCACGGACTCGCCAGCAGCGTGCCCAAGCTCAACACCGCGCCACACGCCACCGACATGGCGTCGCCATCCACCCTGCACAGCGCGGCGGCCTCGGCGCAGCGCCGGTGCAGCGCGCTGTCACCGGCCAGGCGGTCCAGGACACGCGCCACGGCGGCCGGCTCGTATTCCGCCGTCGACAGCCGCTCGCCGACGCCGAGCCGCTGCACGTGGTGTGCGTTGTCGAACTGGTCATAGGCCATCGGTCGCACGAGCTGCGGCACGCCGGCCCGCAGCGCCTGGCTGGTGCTGCCGATGCCGCCGTGGTGGACGAAGGCCGACAGGCGCGGCAGCAGGCGGCTGAACGGCGCGTAGGGCACATGCAGCACGCCGGGCGGCAGCCGTTGCGGCAGCTGCGTGCCGACCTGGGTGATCAGCAGGCCGCGCCGGCCGCTGAGTTCGCACGCTGCGGCCGAAGCAGCGAAGAAGCCGTGCGACGTCGCGTTGGCCGTGCCCGACGTGAAGCCGACCGGCGGCTCGCCTGCGGCCAGGAAGGCTTCAAGCGCCGGCGGCAGCGGCTGCGCATCGCCGTTGTCGTAGAGCGGAAAGCCGGTGCAGACCAGGCCCGCCGGCCAGTCCACCTGCGGCGGCGCGAACCAGGGCGGGAACAGGCCCAGCGTGAGGTCGGCCTGATGCAGCCACGCATCGAACAGGCGGTCCACCGGGGCCAGGCCCAGCTCGCGCCGGTACCTGTTGAAGGGCCGGGTGAAGAGGCGGTCCAGCACCAGGCGGTCGATCAGCCACCAGGCGGCGCGCTGCAGGCTCGCCGGCAGCCTGCCGAGCAGGCCGTGCGGGCCGAGGTGCGGCGGTTGATGGACGGACCGGAACACCGACGGCGCCAGGTGCACCGTGGCCGTCGGCACGCCCAGCGCGTCCTTCAGCAGCCGGGTGGGCAAGGCCAGCGTGCTGCCCACGGCGAGCGTCCGGCCCGGCACGACTTCCGCGCGCAGGGCCTCGAAGGCGCGCGGCAGCGTGGCAGCGAAGGCCTCGGCGATGAGCGACATGCCGCGCCGCGGGTCGGTCACGCGCGGATCGCGCAGCAAGGCGTCGTTGTCCGCCGCGCTGAAGACCGGCGTGAAAGGCAGCCCGGCGGCGTGGGCCGCATAGCTTTCGCTGGCGAACAGGTGAACCTGGTGGCCGCGCTGCTGCAGCGCCAGGCCGAGGGCGACGAAGGGCAGGGTGTCGCCGAGGCTGCCGGCGGCGGCGAGGAGGATCTTCACGGCGTTCCGTGTTGAAGCCGTGGCGTTCAGCGCGGCTGCCAGCTGAGCGACGCGCTCCAACCGCGCGGTGCCGCCGGCTCGAAGAAGCGGCGGTTGGCCTCGTTGACGATGACGCTGGCGGCCGTGACGCGGTTGAGCAGGTTGTCGGCGCGCAGGCGCCAGCGCAGGTCGGGCGTGAACGCGCCACCGACGGTGACGCCCCACAGCGCGCCGCCGGCCGCCGCGGCAGTGCCGGCGTCGTCGGCCGGCAGGCGCGCGCGCCCCTGCACGTTGATGGCTGCGTCCAGGCCGTCGCCCTGCCAGCGCAGCTCGGCACTGCCGAACGTGGCCGGCACGCCGGGCAGCGGCTGGCCGGTGGAGGTGACGCGCGTTGCGAGCCGCGTGGCCGCCAGGTCCAGCTGCCAGCCACGCGCCAGCGGCATCTGGGCCGCAGCCTCGAGGCCGCTGCGCCGCGTCTGCGCCGCATTGGTGAACACCGTGCGGCCACCGCTGTTGGCGAGCACGCTGATCTCGTCGCGCGTCTCGGCGTGGAAGGCGGTCAGCGCCAGGCGGCGGTCGCCCGCGGTCGACGATTCACGCCAGTCCCAGCCCAGCTCGACCTGCTTGCTGCGCTGCTGGCGCAACTCGTTGTTGAAGCCGCTGCCCTGGCTGCGGTAGGCCAGCTCGGTCAGCGTGGGCGACTCGGCCGCACGGCCCAGCGCCAGGCGCAGGACGTGGCCGGCAACCGGCCGCCAGGCGACGCCGGCCACCGGCTGCACGCCGCTGAAACTGCGCGCACCGCTGTCGTCGCCATTGGCGAGGTAGCGGTCCTCGCTGTCGAAGTGCAGGCTGCTGGCGCGCAGGCCGGCCAGCAGCTCCCATTCGGGCACGGGCGTCCAGCGCCACTGGGCATAGGGCTCGCTGCTGCGGGCGCGGTTGGTCTCGTCGCGCTTGAGCGTGCCGGTGACGCCGGCATTGCTGAGATAGCCGCGGCGGGCGTCGCGCTGGGTCTCCAGCGCCCAGCCGACGGTCAGTTCATGCGCGGGTGCGAACTCCCAGTTCAAGCGGGCATCCAGGCCACCGAATCGCCGCTGCAGTGCGATGACGCCGCCGGGGTGCGTGGGTGAGTTCTGCACCGCCAGGGGAATCGACTGCCACTGGTCCACCGCACGATGACCCCACCAACCCGCCACCTGAACGCGCGCCTTCTCATTCAGCTCGCGCAGCCAGCGCAGGCCGAGCTGCTGCTGCTCGGCCGTCTTGCGGGTGTTGAAGGCTTCGGCCTGCGGGGCGGTCTGTCGCGGGTCGGCGGCGAACTGCTCGGCGGTCAGGCCCAGCGGGTCGTCGGCGGGCTGGCTTTGCAGCTGCAGCACGGCCATGAACTGCTGCCCGGGCGTGCGCAGCTGCCAGCGCGCCTGGGCCAGGCGGCGCTCGCTTTCGCTGTGCGCACGCCAGCCGTCGCGGTGGGTGACCTGGGCGGCCAGGCTGAGCGCCTGGCCCTCGGCCGGCAGGCGGTCCAGGCTGAGGTTCACCTGCCGCAGCCCGAAGGCGCCGAGGGTGACGCCGGCCTGCGTCCGGTCTTCCGTCGGCCAGCGGCTTTGCAGCGCGATGACGCCGCCGCTGGCGCTGCCGTAGAGCGCCGAGAACGGGCCGCGCAGCACTTCAAGCGAGGCGGCATCGGCAATGAGCCAGTGGCCGAGCTGGCCTTGCCCATCTGGCGTGCTGGCGGGGATGCCGTCCGCCACCAGGCGCAGGCCGCGCACGCCGAAGCTCGCACGCGCGCCGTAGCCGCGGCTGGAGAGCTGCAGGTCCTGCGCGTCGTTGCCGCGGTTGGCGGCGTAGATGCCGGGGATGCGTGCGAGTGTTCTTGCCAACGCCTGGGCCGGGTCTTGCGCTTCGGCGTCGCGGGTGAGCGTCTCGGCGTCGATGCGCTCGACGGCCAGCGTGGGGGCGGTGGCGCGGCCGTGGAGGACGACGGTGTCGAGTTGGGTGGCGGTGGTGGCGAGGGCCACTGTGAGTGTGAGGAGGGTCATGGCGGCTGTTCAAGTGTGGCGTCTATGGCAACTGCCGTGCCGGGATTTCGCCCCGGCGGGCGAGTTACTTTCTGGGCCGCCAGAAAGTAACCAAAGAGCTCCCCCCTGACCGCCCCGCCCCTTCGGGGTTCCCTGCGCTGCTCAG
>SEEY01000504.1 GCA_004211235.1 Rubrivivax sp. | reverse complement strand
CGCTGCCGCCGCTGCTCTGGGCCGGCAACGCGGTCGTCGGGCGACTGGTGCGCGACGCCATCCCGCCGATGACGCTGAACGCGCTCCGCTGGGGGCTGGCCTTCCTGTTGCTCGCGCCTCTGGCGTCTGGGCTGCTGCGCCGGCCCGGCGAAGCACTGAAGCGCTGGCGAGGCCTGGCCTGGCTGGGCTTGCTCGGCATGGGCTGCTACAACGCGCTGCAATACCTGGCGCTGCACACCTCGTCGCCCCTGAACGTGACGCTGATCACTGCCAGCATGCCGGTCTGGATGCTGGGCGTGGGCGCCATCTTCTACGGCGTGAGACCGAAGCGCCGCCAGCTCGCCGGCGCCGCGCTCTCGCTGCTCGGCGTGGCCCTGGTCATCGCGCGCGGCGACCCGAAGGCGCTGCTGGCCGTGCACTTCGTGCCGGGCGACCTGCTGATGCTGGTGGCCATCTTCACCTGGGCGATCTACTCCTGGATGCTGGCGCGGCCGGCACCGGGCCTGCGGCCGGGCGAGAAGCCGGACTGGAACTGGGCCGAGTCGCTGATGGCGCAGTTGATGTTCGGCGTCGTCTTCTCCGGCATGGCGGCCGGCGTGGAGCAGGCGGTGGCGCCCGCGGCCATCCACTGGAGCCCGACGCTCATCGCCGTGCTGGCCTATGTCGCCATCGGTCCGTCGTTGATCGCCTACCGCTGCTGGGGCCTGGGCGTGGCCGAGGCCGGGCCGGCGCTGGCCGGGTTCTTCGTCAACCTGACGCCGGTGTTCGCCGCCATCATCTCGGCCGCCTTGCTGGGCGTTGCGCCGTCGTGGTACCACGGCGTCGCTTTCGCGCTGATCGCGGCGGGCATCGCCGTGTCGTCACGCTGATGCGGGTCGTGCATGCCGATGACCGGCTGGTCGTCGTCGACAAGCCTGCCGGCCTGCTCAGCGTGCCGGGCCGCACGGAACCGGACAGCGCCAGCGCGCGCGTGCAGGCGCTGTACCCGGACGCGTTGATCGTGCATCGGCTGGATCAGCCCACCTCCGGCCTGCTGCTGCTAGCGCGCGGCGCGCAGGCGCAGCGCGAGCTGAGCGCGGCCTTTGCGGAGCGGCGTGTCGGCAAGACCTATGTCGCCGTCGTCGCCGGCCATCTCGAAGGCGCAGGTCTGATCGACCTGCCGTTGGGCGCGGACTGGCCCAACCGGCCGCGCCAGCAGGTCGACCTCGAACACGGCAAGGCGTCGCAGACGCGCTGGCGCGTGCTGGCTCATGAAGGCCCCGCCACGCGCGTCGCGCTGCAGCCGGTCACCGGCCGGAGCCATCAGTTGCGCGTGCACCTCGCGCACATCGGCCATGCCATCCTGGGCGATGCGCTTTACGCTGCGGCCGACATCGCCGTCGCCAGCCCGCGCCTGTTGCTGCATGCCAGCGAACTGCGCATCGGCGCGCATCACTTCGTCTGTCCACCGGAGTTCTGAATGCATCTCACCATCGTCACCGGCAGTTCGCGCGGCCTGGGCGCCGCGCTCGTGCAGCAACTGAGCGGACCTGATCACCGGGTCATCGGCATCGCCCGGCGCGCCAATCCGACGCTGCGTGCGGACCAGTGGACGCTGGACCTGTCCGATCCGCTGCCGGCGGCCGAGCACCTGCAGACCTTTCTGCGCGCCCATACCGGCTGGGAGAGCGCCACGCTGATCAACAACGCGGCGTTGCTCAGCGCGCCCGGCCCGCTGGCCGCCACCGACCTGGCCGAGTTGTCCGCCGCCTTGCGTGTCGGCCTGGAGGCGCCGGCCCTGCTCTGCCGCGTCTTCCTCGCCGAAACGGGCGGCGTGCCGACGCGGCGCATCCTCAACATCTCCTCGGGCCTCGGTCGCCGCGCGATGGCGGGCAGCGCCAGCTACTGCGCCGTCAAGGCCGGGCTGGACCACCTCAGCCGCGCCCTGGCGCTCGAGACGCCGGACGTCGGCGTCGTATCGCTGGCGCCCGGCGTCATCGACACCGACATGCAGGTTCAGCTGCGCAGCTCCGATCCGGCGCGCTTTCCCGAGCAGGCGCGCTTCCAGGGCCTCAAGGACGCCGGACAGCTGCAGACGGCCGAGGCCACCGCCACCGCGATTGTTCGCTTTCTCATGCGGCCAGACTTCGGAAAAACCGTAGTTTCCGATATCCGTGACGCTTGAAAATGCTGAATCGAGCCGCAGTTGCGGTTCGTCCCTCTCTTCTTCTGGAGACTCACCTTGAACCGCATCTTCGCTGTGACCCTTGCCACCCTGCTGGCCGTCACGCTGCCCGCCCACGACGCCGAGGCCAAGCGCCTGGGCGGCGGCGGCATGAAGCGCAGCGTGCCCACGCAAACGACACCCAACACCCCGCCGGCCCAGCAGCAGCAGGCCGTGCCGGCCAAGCAGGCTGCCGCGCCCGCCGCGGCGGCGGCGGCGGCTCCGAAACGTTCCTGGCTGGGGCCCATCGCCGGCCTCGCCGCCGGCCTGGGGCTGGCGGCACTGGCCAGCCATCTCGGCTTTGGCGAGGGCCTGGCGAACTTCATGATGATGGCCCTGCTGGCCGTGGCCGCGTTCGCGGTCATCCGCTTCCTGATGCGCCGCTTTGCCGCGCCCAAGCCGCAGCTGGCCGCAGCCGGCGGTGTGCATCACTTCGAGCCCGCTCAGCCTTTCCAGCCCGCGCAGCCGGCATGGAATGCAGGCGCAGCGACCGCATCGGCTGTGCCGGCGGCGGTGAGCAGCGTACCGAGCGACTTCGACAGCGCCGGCTTCGAGAAAATCGCCAAGCAGGTGTTCATCCGCCTGCAGGCCGCCAACGACACCGGTGACCAGGCCGACCTGCGCCGCTTCACGACGCCGCAGATGTACGCCAGCATCCAGCACGACCTGCTGGAGCGCGGTGGCAAGACGCAGCGCACCGACGTGCTGCAGCTGGATGCCAGCGTCGTCGACGTCGCGACGGAGAACGGCGAGCAGATCGTCTCCGTGCGCTTCTGGGGCCTGGTGCGCGAGGAAAGCGAGCAGGCGGCCGAGAACTTCGACGAGATCTGGCACCTGGCCAAGTCCGGCGAAGGCTGGCTGATCGCCGGCATCCAGCAAACCGCATGACCTTCGGCATGTCGGGTTCGACCCGATCCTGACCGGCACGAAAATGGGCGCTTCCAAGCGCCCATTCGCTTTTTCAGAGGCTCACCACCATGATCCGTCCCTCGCTCTGCGCCCTCGGCATCACCCTGCTGACGGCCTGCGCCTCCACGCCGACACCCCCGCGAGCGGTCGTCGCGCCCAACGCCAACCTCGTCGTGCAGGGCATCCCGCCCGTGCCGCAAAGCCTGGCCGATGCGATCGGCCGCTACAACGACTTCCGCGGCCACAGCTTCTCCGACTGGCATCCAACGCAGCGCGAGATGCTCGTCAGCCACCGCAAGGCCGGCGCCAACACGGCGCAGATCTTCCGCATCACATCGCCTCTCGAAGAAGGCCAGCAGCTGACCGACGGCATCGACCCGGTCGCGCGCGCCAGCTACGAGCCGCGCACCGGTGAATACATCGT
>SEEY01000503.1 GCA_004211235.1 Rubrivivax sp. | reverse complement strand
AGCAAGGCCATGACCAGCCCCTGCGGCAAGATCCGCATCCCGATCAACGAGAGCAGCGACGACAAGAGCCAGATCGCCGAGTACCTGGACCTGTACCACGGCGAGGGCATCCAGCACGTCGCGCTGGGCACGACCGACATCTACGGCACGGTCGAGGGCATGAAGAACACCGGCGTGCAGTTCCAGGACACCGTCGAGACCTACTTCGACCTCATCGACAAGCGCCTGCCCGGGCACGGCGAGAACGTCGCCGAGCTGAGGCGCCTGCGCATCCTCATCGACGGCGCCACGCACATGGGTGTGGACGACGAGCTCCTGCTGCAGATCTTCACGAAGGAAGTGATCGGGCCGATCTTCTTCGAGCTGATCCAGCGCAAGGGCAACGAGGGGTTCGGTGAGGGCAACTTCAAGGCGCTGTTCGAGAGCATCGAGCTGGACCAGATCCGCCGCGGCGTGCTCAAGGACGAGCCGGCGAAGGCGGTCTGACGTCCGAAGCCCGCAGGGCGTCCTGAAGGCATTGCCAGGCCTCGTCCGAGTGGACGAGGCCCATGTGCCCGACGCCGTCCACGCGGTGCGCCCGCGAGCCCGGCAGGATGGCCGTCTCCGCCGGGTTGACGATCTGGTCGCAGGGCGTCCAGAAGCAGTCGACATCCGTCACCACCGGCAGCTCCGCCAGCCACGGGCTGCGCAGGCGCATCTGCCTCGCGTTGTGCCCCTGGCCGAAACGCGCCATGCGCGTGCCGCCATGCGGCGAGCCCAGCGTGATGACGCGCGGTGGCGCCTCGTGCGCCGCGCCATGCTTGCGCCACCAGGCCCGCACCGCCAGGCCGCCCATGCTGTGGGCGCACAGCACGGGCGTGCGCCCGGTCAGCGCCTGCAGCGTCTGAACGCCGGCCTCGATCTCGTCGGCATAGGCGTCGATGCTGCCGAACGCCGGCTCCAGGGACGGCGCGACGAAGGCGCTGCCCTGCTCGCGCAACTTCTTCATCCAGCCATTCCAGCGGCCGCGGTTGCAGCCGAAGCCGTGCACCAGCAGCACGCCCGTCTGCGCACCTCGCGGCAGGTGGTCGGGCTCGGCCCATTCGCGCCACGGTTGGCGCCAGGAGAAGGCCAGTTCGCTGGCGACGACTTCGCTCGCCCAGGCCCGCAAGAGCTGACCCCAGCCGGGCGGCGGCCGGTTCACCCAGCGCAGCTGCAGGAAGCCGCCAGCGAGAACGGCGGCATGCAGGGCCAGCGTCAGCACGCCCCAGCCCCAGCCGAAGCGCCAGCCGACGGCGCCTGCCACGAGCAGCCGCAGCAACACCCAGATCCTCTGCAGTCGCGCGTTCATCGCCGCAGTGTAGGAAGGCAGAATCGACCGGCCCATGGATGAACTCAGTGCCGAATCCCTGTTGAAGGAGCTGCGTGCCGTCGAAGCCGAGCGGGCCCGCCGCGCCGCCGACCCCGAGCTGCAGACGCGGGTCCACGCGCTCCAGGCCTACCAGCAGCGGCGCTTCGCGCGGACCTACGCCGACCTGCTCGCCCAGCCGCGCTACGAGGCGGCCACGCGCTTCTTCCTGAACGAGCTTTACGGCCCGGGCGACTACCGCCAGCGTGACGCCCAGTTCGCGCGCGTCGTCCCCACGCTCACACGGCTCTTTCCGGCGGAGGTCGTCGACACGGTGGCCCGGCTGGCCCGGCTGCACGCGCTGTCCGAACGGCTGGACACGCGCATGGGCGAGCACCTGCTGTCGCCCGACATCACGGCTGCCGAATACGCCATCGCCTGGCGCGCCTGCGGTGATCCCGAGGCGCGCCAGCAGCAGGTGGCGCTGACGCTGGCCGTCGGTGAGGCGCTGGACAAGCTGACGCGCAAGCCGCTGCTGCGCCAGTCGCTGAAGCTCATGCGCGGCCCGGCGCAGATGGCGGGCCTCGGCGCGCTGCAGCACTTCCTGGAAAACGGGTTCGACACCTTTCGTGCGATGCGCGGGGCAGCTGAGTTCCTGTCCACTGTGCGACACCGCGAAGACACACTCGCACGCGCCTTGTTTCGCGCCGATGCCGACGCGTTAGGGCAACTCCCCTAGCTCGATGTAACCGGGCGTCCCACCATGGGCGGCTGCACGCAGAGCACCGCCGAAAGAGGCCCGCCCATGACCGCCGTCCTTGAAGAAGTCGCGCAAGCGACATCCCTCGCCAAGCCCTGGCTCGCCAGCTATCCGGCCGGTGTGCCGGCGCAGGTCGACGTCGGCGCCTACACCTCGCTCGTCGACCTGCTCGACGAGGCCTTTGCCAAGTATGCGCAACGCGATGCCGCCGTCTGCATGGGCCAGCGCATGCGCTTCGCCGAGGTGGACGAGCTGTCGCTCCAGCTCGGCGCCTGGCTGCAGGCGCAGGGCCTCAGGCAGGGCGACCGCGTCGCCATCATGATGCCCAACGTGCTGCAGTACGCGGTCGCCATCTCGGCCATCCTGCGCGCCGGCTTCGTCGTCGTGAACGTGAACCCGCTGTACACGCCGCGCGAGCTGGAGCACCAGCTGAAGGACTCGGGCGCCCGCGCCATCATCGTGCTCGAGAACTTCGCGCACACGCTGGCCGAGGTCATCGCCGCGACCGAGGTCAAGCATGTCGTGCTCGCCTCCATGGGCGACCTGCTGAACTGGTGGAAGGGCCCGCTGATCAACTTCGCCGTGCGCCACCTCAAGAAGATGGTGCCGGAGTTCCGCCTCGCCGTCGGCGAAGGCCACACCGTCGTGCGCTTCAACGAGGCGCTGAAGCACGGCGAACGCCTGCGCTTGAAGAAGCCGCAACTGGGCCCAGACGACGTCGCCTTCCTGCAATACACCGGCGGCACGACCGGCGTGTCCAAGGGCGCCACGCTGCTGCACCGGAACATCGTCGCCAACATCCTGCAGGTCGAGGCCTGGTTCCAGCCCATGCTGGCCAGGCTTCCCGGGATTGCGAGCGGAGAGATGCAGCTCACCAACGTCTGCGCGCTGCCGCTGTATCACATCTATGCATTGACGGCCTGCTTCATGCTCGGCGCCCGCCTCGGCTACCTGAACATCCTGGTGCCCAACCCCCGCGACATCCCGGGCTTCATCGAGACGCTGCGCGACCACAAGATCAACGTCTTCCCGGCGGTCAACACGCTCTTCAATGCCCTGGCCGCCGAGCCCGGCTTTGCGCGGCTGGACTTCTCGGAGCTGGTCATCTCCAACGGCGGCGGCATGGCCGTGCAGCAGGCGACTGCCGACAAGTGGCTGAAGATCACCGGCTGCCCGGTGGTGGAAGGCTACGGCCTGTCCGAGACCTCGCCGACCGCGACCATCAACCCGCTGGATCTGCGCGCCTTCAATGGCAGCATCGGCCTGCCCGTTCCGTCCACCGAGATCACCATCCGCGATGACGACGGGCGGGACCTGCCCCTCGGTGAACGCGGCGAGATCTGCATCCGCGGCCCGCAGGTCATGGCCGGCTACTGGAAGCGACCCGACGAGACCGCCCTGGTCATGTGCGCCGACGGCTTCTTCAAGAGCGGCGACATCGGCATCATGGA
>SEEY01000502.1 GCA_004211235.1 Rubrivivax sp. | reverse complement strand
TCGTTGAGCAAGGTCAGGCCGACGAGCACGCCTTCGGCCTGACCTTGCTCAACGACTGGTCGGCTCGCGACATCCAGCCCTGGGAATACCAGCCGCTCGGCCCCTTCCTTGCCAAGAACTTCGGCACCACCCTCTCGCCGTGGATCGTCACGATGGAGGCGCTGGAGCCCTTCCGCATTCCCTTCACCCGGCCCGCCGAAGATCCGCAGCCGCTGCCCTATCTCGACTCGCCCGCGCATCGCGCCAATGCCGGCTTCGACATCGAGATGGAGGTCTGGTTCAAGACGCCCTCGATGCCCGAGCCGACGCGCCTGTCGCGCTCCAACCTGCGCCACGCCTACTGGTCGCTGGCGCAGATGCTGACGCATCACGCCAGCAACGGCTGCAACCTGCAGCCCGGCGATCTGCTCGGCACCGGCACCATCAGCGGCCCGCAGCCGGAAGAAGCGGGTTCCCTTCTGGAACTGACGGCTGGCGGCCGGCAGCCCCTGACGCTGCCGAACGGCGAACAGCGCAGCTTCGTGCTCGATGGTGATCAGCTCGGCCTGCGCGCGTTTGCGCAGAAGCCGGGCTTTCGCCGCATCGGCTTCGGCGCCTGCGACGGCATCATCCTGCCCGCGCGCTGACCGCCGTGGCCGGCGCCACGTGCCGGCTGACCGCCCAGAGCACGGCGTCGCGCTCGCCGGCATCGAGTGCCTGTGAACGCCACAGCGGCTCGCTATGCAGGGCATGCATGCGGGCCTTAAGCGGGCGACGAGCAGGGGCTCGAGCGGGCGGGTGGCTCCACGTGCAGCATCAGCGCAGCCTCGGAGTTCCAAGGGTCTTCCCGCAAGCCACAAATCAGGGCGCGACCTCCCGACACGGTGCGCGAATGCGCGGGATAGGCACGCACAAGGTGCCAACCGCACCAAGGGAGCGCCGATAAGCGCCCTGGCCGTGCGGTGAAGTGCGGCATTGCGGGGCATGAAGCATCGCACGGGCTGGCACGGTGCTTGCGCTCTGTGCTGCCTGGCTATCTCGACCCCTCATATCCAACCTGGAGGCTTTTCCGATGCTTCGCCGTTCCGCACTTGCCCTGGCCGCTGCTGCCACCCTGTTGTCCACCACCGCCTTTGCCGCCGACACCATCAAGGTCGGCGTTTTGCATTCGCTGTCCGGGACGATGGCCATCTCCGAAACCGTGTTGAAGGACACGGTGCTGATGGCCATCGACGAAATCAACGCGAAGGGCGGCCTGCTCGGCAAGAAGCTGGAGCCCGTCGTCGTCGACCCGGCCTCCAACTGGCCGCTGTTCGCCGAAAAGGCCAAGCAGCTCATTTCACAGGACAAGGTCGCCGTCGTCTTCGGCTGCTGGACGTCCGTGAGCCGCAAGTCGGTGCTGCCGGTGTTCGAGCAGACCAACGCGCTGCTGTTCTACCCGGTGCAGTACGAGGGTGAAGAGCTGAGCAAGAACGTGTTCTACACGGGTGCCGCGCCCAACCAGCAGGCCATCCCCGCCGTCGAATACCTGATGAGCAAGGACGGCGGCGGCGCCAAGCGCTTCGTGCTGCTGGGTACCGACTACGTCTACCCGCGCACGACCAACAAGATCCTGCGCGCCTTCCTGAAGAGCAAGGGCATCGCTGACGCCGACATCATGGAGGACTACACCCCCTTCGGCCACGCGGACTATCAAAGCATCATCGCCAAGATCAAGAAGTTCGCTGCCGAGGGCAAGAAGACCGCCGTCGTGTCGACCATCAACGGCGACTCCAACGTGCCCTTCTACAAGGAACTGGGCAACCAGGGCCTGAAGGCGACGGACGTGCCGGTCGTGGCCTTCTCGGTGGGTGAGGAAGAGCTGCGCGGCGTGGACACCAAGCCGTTGCAGGGTCATCTGGCGGCGTGGAACTACTTCATGTCCATCAAGGCCCCGGCCAACGATGCCTTCATCAAGAAGTGGAGCGCCTACGCCAAGGACAAGGGCATCGCCGGCCACAAGGACAAGCCGCTGACGAACGACCCGATGGAAGCCACCTACATCGGCATCAACATGTGGGCCCAGGCCGTCAAGAAGGCCGGCAGCACCGACACCGACAAGGTCATCGCCGCCATGGCCGGCCAGACCTTCACGGCACCGTCGGGCATCACGTCCAAGATGGACGAGAAGAACCACCACCTGCACAAGTCGGTCTTCATCGGCGAAGTGAAGGCGGACGGCCAGTTCAACGTGGTTTGGAAGACGCCCGGCCCGGTCAAGGCCCAGCCGTGGAGCCCGTACATCCCCGAGAACAAGGGCAAGAAGGACGAGCCGACGAAATAAGGCTCGCCGTCCCCTTCGAGGGGGCTGAGGCCGGACACAAACAGTCCTGAGGACTGTTTGTGCCTGCCGAAGGCCAAGGCCTCTGGCCTCGGCAGCCGCCAGTGGCCTGGCAGAGCCAGTTCCACGGCGGCCGCTGGAGGGGCGCGCGCACTTTCGTGCGGCGCTCGTTTTCGTTCCGCTGGATCTTCATGATCAAACGACTTCTCATCGGTTGGTGTCTCGCGCTCCTGGGCCTGTCGGCCTGGGGGGCGCTGCCGCCTGAATTGCTGGCCCGGATCGCCGCCGGCGAGGGCGACGAGCGGGTTGCCGCGTTGAACGAGGCCGTGGCGCAGGCTGACCCAGCGCTGGCCGACTATCTGCAGGCGCTGCTCGACGGCCGCGTGCGGCTGCGCGAGGGCAAGGCGGTCGTGGCCGCCGAGGGTGCCGCGCCGCCCGAGGGCGACGAGCCGATGCTGAACAACCGCCTGCGCCGCGAGATCGACTCCGCGCTGGCCGGGCTGGCCCTGCTGTCCAAGGATCGCGACACCCGGGCCAAGGCGCTGGCGACGCTGCGCGAGGACGCGAGCGCCGCCAAGCTGCCGCTGTACGAACGCGCGCTGGCGGCCGAGACGGATGGCGGGCTGCGCAGCCAGTTGAGCGCGCTGGTGGCCGGCGCCAAGCTGTCGTCTGCCGACGCCGCCATGCGCCGCGCCGCCGCCGTCGAACTGGCTGGCAGTGCTGACCCGACCACACGCGCCCTGCTGCTGGAGCGCATGGGCAGCGAGAGCGATGCCGCCGCCAAGTCGGCGATGAAAAGCGCCATTGACGCCATCGGCGACCGCCTCGCCTGGGGCGAGCGCGCGCAGCTGCTGTTCTCCGGCCTGAGCCTCGGCTCGGTGCTGCTGCTTGTCGCCTTGGGCCTGGCCATCACCTACGGCCTGATGGGCGTCATCAACATGGCCCACGGTGAGCTGTTGATGGTCGGCGCCTACGCCACCTACTGCGTGCAGCAGGGCTTTCGCGCCTGGGCGCCTGCCGCCTTCGACTATTACCTGTGGCTGGCGCTGCCGGCCAGCTTTCTCGCGGCGGCGCTCGTCGGCGCGGCGATGGAGCGCAGCGTCATCCGCTGGCTCTACGGCCGGCCGCTTGAAACGCTGCTGGCCACCTGGGGCATTTCCCTCGTGCTGATGCAGGCCGTGCGCACGCTGTTCGGCGCGCAGAACGTGGCCGTTGAAAACCCAGGCTGGCTGTCCGGCGG
>SEEY01000501.1 GCA_004211235.1 Rubrivivax sp. | reverse complement strand
GTGCTGAACGACAAGTGGGGCATCAAGCGCGGCCTGATGACCACCGTGCACGCCGCCACCGCCACGCAGAAGACCGTGGACGGCCCGAGCAACAAGGACTGGCGCGGCGGCCGCGGCATCCTGGAGAACATCATCCCCAGCAGCACCGGCGCCGCCAAGGCCGTCGGCAAGGTCATCCCCGAGTTGAACAAGCTGCTCACGGGCATGAGCTTCCGCGTGCCGACCAGCGACGTGTCGGTCGTCGACCTGACCGTGGAGCTGAAGAGCGAGGCGACCTACGCCGAGATCTGCGCCGAGTTCAAGGCGCAGAGCGAGGGCGCGCTGAAGGGCGTGCTGGGCTACACGGAAGACAAGGTCGTCGCGACCGACTTCCGCGGTGACGCACGCACGTCGATCTTCGATGCGGATGCCGGCATCGCGCTGGACAGCACCTTCGTCAAGCTGGTGTCCTGGTACGACAACGAGTGGGGCTACTCGAACAAGGTGCTCGAGATGGTTCGAGTGGTTGCTGCCTGATCGCGTAGCGACGAAAGACGAGGGGCGCCATGGGCGCCCCTTTTTTTTTGCCCCCGCCGGTTCAGTACCAGTAGACCGGGTAAGTGCGGCGGCAGGCGCGGTGATACGCCACCGCCACAACCACCATCGCCAGCGCGCCGAACAGCGTCGGGAACAGCAGGAAGCCCAGCTTGGGCGCCGCGAGAAAGACGATGACCGGGTTGGACCCGGCCGGCGGATGCATGCAACGCGTCAGCATCATCAGCGCGCAGGACACCCCGGCCGCCAGCGCCAGCGCCCACCAGGCATGGCCGAACAGCGCCAGTGCCGCCAGGCCGACGGCCGAGCAGATGAAGTGCCCGCCGACGACGCTGCGCGGCTGCGCGAAATGGATCTCCGGGAAGGTGAACATCATCACCGCCGTCGAGCCGAAGGAGCCGAGCGCCAGCAGCACGCCCAGGTTGAAGGAACTGAAGGCCAGCACGCCGATGACGAGGCAGACGCCGAGGCTGGCGACGGCACCGGAACGCAGCGTGTAGCCGGGCGCGGCCGTGGTGCGCGGCACGGGATCGGTGCGCCTGACGGCGCGCGCCGCCTCGGGCGCGTGCCCCAGGGCGCCGGGTGCAAGCTCGTTCATGGTCTCCTCACGGGTCGGGCGGGGCAGGCGCCCGCTGACGCCTGACTAGCAGATTCCGGACCGGGGCCGCTCGGGCCGCTCAGGCCGCCCCGGCCACGCTGCCCGCTGCGGCGCTGCCCGGCACGGCGCCAAGCTCGCCCGAGGCCCGCGCCTTGCGGCCGTAGAAGAGCTCGAACAGCGGCGTCGCCATCATGGTCGTGACGACGGCCATCAGCACCAGGATCGAGAACAGGGCCGGTCCGATGATGCCCTTCTGCAGGCCGATGTTGATGATGATCAGCTCCATCAGGCCGCGCGAGTTCATCAGCGCGCCGATACCCAGGGCGGTGCGGTTGTCCTCGCCGGCCAGACGCGCCGCCACATAGCAGGCGCCGAACTTGGCCAGCACCGAAGCCAGCAGCACGCCGAGCGCGATCAGCAGCAGGTCCAGCGAATTGATCATGTCCAGCCGCGTGTTCAGGCCGGAGTAGGTGAAGAACATCGGCAGCAACAGGATGACGGTGAGCGGCTCGACCTTCTTCTTCAGCTCTGCCGCAAACAGGCCGCGCGGCATGACGGCGCCGATGATGAAGCCGCCGAAGATGGCGTGGATGCCGACGGCGTCCATGACGAAGGCCGACACGCAGAAGGCGATCAGCGTCAGCCCCAGCACCGTGTGGCTCATGTGGCCGTCACGCTCCACCATCCGCCCGAGAGGCGCCAGCAGCTTCCTGCCGAACAGCAGGATGAAGGCCGCCCACAGCACGCCGCCGCCGATGGCCAGCACCGCCACGCCGGGGCCGGCGCCAAAGGCCGCCAGCACCAGCGCCAGCACGCACCAGGACACCGCGTCGTCGAAGGCGCCGGCCGTCAGTGCCAGCGTGCCGAGCGACGTGTGGGCCAGGCCCTGCTCGTTGATGATGCGCGCCAGCATCGGGAAGGCGGTCAGCGCGATGCAGGCGCCCATGAAGAGCGTCGCGTTCGTCGTCGAGATGCCATCGGCGAACAGGCCCGGCACCGTCAGCAGCATCGGCGTGATCAGGAAGGCGATGAAGAAAGGCGCCGCGATGCCGGAGATGGACACGCCGATGGCGCTCCGGGCCTTGGTGGCGAAGTGGTCCAGCCGCAGCGTCGTGCCGACGAGGAACATGTAAAGCCCGACGCCGAGCTGCGCGCCGGTGTAGAGCACGCTGCGCATCTCCCTGGGAAAGATGGTGGCCTGCAGGTCGGGAAAGTACAGGCCCAGCAGCGACGGGCCGAGCACGACGCCCGCAATCATTTCGCCGACGACCTGCGGCTGCCCGAGGAACCTGCGGCCGGCCCAGCCGACGACGCGGCACGCCCCCATGATCAGCGCCAGTTGCAGGAAGAAGTGGATGCTGAAGTCGCCCGGCGTGTAGGTACTGGCGGCCGCAGCAGCCGCGGGGCCGTGCTTGGAGAGCACGTCGCCCAGCAGTGCGGGAAGGTCGAAATCCATGGGGGTGTCTTTTGCTCTTGCGGGGTCTGGCCACCGTCGGGCTTCCGGCCCGGTCGGTGGCGACAACGTTGTCTGCGGGTAAACCGCATGAAGACGATCTACCGCGTTTGCACTGTGCCAGCGGGCATTCCGGTGTCCATCAGGTCGCACAGCGTCGAACCTACGTACCTACATCCGGTTTGCGCAAACGTCGACACGTCGGTACATTGCGCAGCCACCATGAAGCTGCTTTCCAGCCGCGAGTTCAATCGCGACGTCAGCGTCGCCAAGCGCGCCGCCCAGGTGGAGCCGGTCGTCATCACCGACCGTGGCCAGCCCACGCATGTGCTGATGAGCATCGGCGACTACCGGCGGCTGACCGGCGAGGGCGAGAGCATCCTCGAGCTGCTGGCCATGCCGGACAGCGTGGCGCTGGATACCGCCGACGCGGCCCCGGACGGCGCGTGGGATCACCGCGAACCGCTCGGATGAACGCGATGTTTCTGCTCGACACCGGCATCGTGCTGGAACTGCGCAAGGCCAAGGCCGCGCAGTCCGACGCAGGCCTGATGGCATGGGCCGCCGGCATCCCTCGGCAGAAGCTGTTCATCTCGGCGCTCAACCTGCTGGAAATCGAGAATGCCGCCGCCCGCCTGGGCCGCAAGGACCGCGCCGCCGGCCTGGTGGTGCGGGACTGGATCGACGAGCGCGTCATGCCCGCCTTCGAGGGCCGCGTGCTGCCGGTGGACGCGGCCGTCGTGCGCCGCCGCGCGCAGTTGCCCTACGCCAACACGCGCGACGGCCTGCTCGCCGCCACCGCACTAGAACACGGCCTGACCTTCGTGACCCACCGCGTGTCGGCCTTCCGCGCCGGCCGCGTCAAGCTGCTGAACCCGTCCGGCTACGTGACCCAGCCGAGCGACGAAGACGAGGACTGGGCCCACGGCGCGCACTCCGGTCAACAGTGGCTCAAG
>SEEY01000500.1 GCA_004211235.1 Rubrivivax sp. | reverse complement strand
TCAGGAAGGCGCGGGCCATCGTGTCCATGCCGCCGATGTGGCCTTCGAGCTGGTCGGTCGGGTCGATGGACTGGCGGCGCACCTTGGCGTCGAAGTTCGTGCCGCCGGTCGTGAAGCCACCCGAGCGGATGATTTCCAGCATGGCGGGCACGAGCGCCGCGTGGTTGTTGGGGAACTGGTCGGTGTCCCAGCCCAACTGCTCGTCGCCGCGGTTGGCGTCGATGGAGCCGAGGATGCCGAGTGCTGCAGCGGTCGCGACTTCATGCTCGAAGCTGTGGCCGGCCAGCGTGGCGTGGTTGACTTCCAGGTTGACCTTGACTTCGTTCTCCAGGCCGTAGGTCTTCAGGAAACCGTAGACCGTGGCGCTGTCGTAGTCGTACTGGTGCTTGGTGGGCTCCTGCGGCTTCGGCTCGATGAGGATGGTGCCCTTGAAGCCGATCTTGTGCTTGTGCTCGACGACGGCGGAGAGGAAGCGGCCGTGGTTGGCCAGCTCGCGCTTCATGTCGGTGTTCAGCAGGGTCTCGTAGCCTTCACGGCCACCCCACAGCACGTAGTTCTGGCCGCCCAGGCGGTGCGTCCACTCCAGCACGTGCTTGACCTGCGCCGCAGCGAAGGCGAAGACTTCCGGATCGGGGTTGGTGCCGGCGCCGCTCATGAAGCGCGGGTTGGAGAACAGGTTCGCCGTGCCCCACAGCAGGTCGATCTTGCCGTCCTGCATCTTGCGGGCGGCGGCTTCGAGCAGGCCGTCGAGGATGCGGTTGGACTCGGCCAGCGTCGCGCCTTCGGGAGCGACGTCGCGGTCATGGAAGCACCAGTAGGGCAGGCCCAGCTTGCCGAAGAAGTCGAAGGCGGCGTCCAGCTTGCCGTAGGCGGCCTTGACCGAGTCGGGTTCGGCGAACCAGTTGCGCTGGTGGGCGGTGGCGCCCAGGCCGAAGATGTCCTCGCCCTTCCAGCAGAAGTTGTGCCAGTAGCAGACGGCCGGGCGCAGGTGTTCGGCCAGCGTCTTGCCGAGCACGACCTTGTTGGCGTCATACCAGTGGTAGGCCAGCGGGTTGGTGGATTGCGGGCCTTCGTACTTGACGACGGGGAGATCGGAATAGGCGGTGCTCATGGCAAGGTCCTTACAGCGGAAAGGGTGGTGGTGATGATGAGGTTAGACGGCGTTCGGCGCAGCGCCAGCCTTGAGGCGGCGTTCGGCGAGTTCTTCCGACATTTTCAGCGTCGTGCGCTTGTCCAGCTTGTTGGCCAGCAGGCTGAAGAAGCAGCCCGCGAACAGCGCGCCGACGACGAAGCTGGACATGACACGGTAGCCCTCGATGGCATTGGGTGCCGAGGGCGCCTGCGTGTCGTAGCCGAAGAAGTGCGCCAGAAGCCACAGGAAGCTGGCCGAGCCGAGTGCCAGGCCGGCCTTCAGCGAGAAGCCGATGGTGGCGAACACCATGCCGGTGAAGCGGCGGCCGGTCTGCCACTCGGAGTAGTCGGCCGCATCGGCGTACATGGCCCACATGACGGCGATGGTCGGCGCGTAGAACACCGCGCCGAGCATGTGCAGGCCGAGCATGCCCCAGACGGCGTCGGGCGGCAGGAAGTACATCGCGCAGGCCTGCAGCGTCGACAGCCCGAAGGCGACGGTTGCGACGGTGCGCTTGCCGAAGCGCGCCGACAGGCCGGCCGACAGCATGATGACGACGATGGTCGTCGCGAAGCCGGCCATGTTCAGGATGCTGTTGAACACGTCGGCCGCGTTGGAGCTGGCGAGCTGGTCGCGCGTGCCGTGGACGATGTAGCCCAGCGAGTCGGCGAGGCTGCCGGTGCCCGCGGGGTCGGGCGTCGTGAGGCCCAAAGCGGCGACGAAGTCGAACATCGCCGCCTTGTCGACGTAGTGGTGGTAGTAGTTGTAGTGGGCACCGCCGCGCAGGGCCAGCATGCCGAAGTTGAAGACGGTGTAGAGCACCAGCGCGATCCACGGGCCGTTCTTCAGCAGGTCGGCGAAGTCCTGCTTCGGCGAGCTGTGCGTCTCGACGATGGGCTTGATGCGCTCCTTGGTGGTGAAGAAGGTGACGATGAACAGCACCAGGCAGACGGCGGCCCAGATCGTCATCGTGACCTGCCAGCCATGGGCGCGGTCATGGCCCTGCGCGAACTTGGCCACCAGCGGCAGCGTCAGGCCGCCGACGATGAACTGCGCCACGTTGACCGACACGAAGCGGTAGGAGTTCAGCTTCGTGCGCTCGTTCAGGTCGCTCGTCATGACGCCGCCCAGCGCGGAGTAGGGCATGTTGTTCATCGAATACAGCGTCATCAACAGCGTGTTGGTGATGCCGGCGTAGGCGATGACCATGCCGGTGCTCCAGCCCCAGGCCGGATCGGGCGCCGTGTAGGCCAGCACCATGACGACCGCCCACGGCACCGCCGTCCACAGCACCCAGGGGCGGAACTTGCCCCAGCGGGTATTGGTGCGGTCGGCCAGCACACCCATGACGGGGTCGAAGACGGCGTCCCACAACCGCGGCCACAGCAGGATGGCGGCGGCCGTGCTGGCGCTGAGGCCGAACACGTCGGTGTAGAAGTTCAGCTGGAACAGCACCATGGTCATGAAGACGAAGTTGGCAGCCGCGTCACCGCAGCTGTACCCCGCCTTCTCCATGAACGAGAGTGGCTGGTGGGTGGTCATAGGTCTCCTCTTATGTTTTTCGAGTGTCGGCTCTCGGCGACCGTCGCAGCCGCTCAGGACTTGACGGTGTAGCTGAAGTAGTCGAAGTCGGCGGTCTTGCGCGCGCCGGACAGATCCTGGCAGGCGATGCCGACGAAGTTGCCGGTGAAGCCGAAGCTGCTGGCAAAGCCGTTGACGAAGCGGGTCGCGTACTCGTCGCTCAGCATCTTCGTGTCCAGCGCCGGGCCGATGGCCTGCCAGTCCTGGCCGCCCTGGCGGAAATGGAACTGGTAGGTGTCGTGGCTGAACTCCAGCGCCAGGTCCACCGGGCCGTCGGCCAGCGGAACTGACGTCGCCGCGGCACTGATGGCGGCGTCGCGGTTGACCGTCAGGGCCAGCAGGCGCTGCGGGCCATCCAGCTCGGTGGTGACGTGCAGGTAGGCGTGGTTGCGGGTGTTGTAGTAGGCGACGAGGCCGGCCATCTGGTGGATGTTCTCGGGCGAGAAATCCACGCGCGTCTCGATGCGGCAGTTGAAGTGCTGCTGGCGGCGGGCGAGCAGGCTCTGGTCGAACAGGCTCATCAGCGACTCGCGGCCCGTCAGGCGCAGGTGGCCGGGGCGGGCGGTGAGCGACACCCAGCTGTCGTCCCACGGCTTGCGCAGCGAGTTGAAGTGGTGGTTGAGCACCGTGCCGTCGAAGTCGTCGCGCGCCGGCTCGGCCGGGAAGGGGTGGGCCGGCAGGTTGGGCGCCTCGACGTTCACGCTCGGTTGCTGGCCGTTGCCGCCGACCACCTCGGGCCAGTCGTCGTCGCGCCACTGGATGCGCTGCAGCGCCGTCTCGCGACCCAGCGGGCAGTGCAGGCCTTCGTAGCCGTTGGCCGGGTTGTTCAT
>SEEY01000499.1 GCA_004211235.1 Rubrivivax sp. | reverse complement strand
TCTGGCCGTCGCGGAGGATGGAAGGCTTCAGCTTCACCGTGCTGGGCTCGCGAGCCGACGCCAGCGGCACGGCGCTGGACGCCTACGCCGGCTCGGCGCGCTTCCAGGACGGCGCGCTGCAGCTCTGCCTGCCGGACACGCCGACGCCGTTCGAGCAATGCCCGGCTGCGCGGCTGAGCCGCTTTGATGCGGCGATGGTGGGCAGCGAGATCGAACTGGTATCGAGGGACCGGGTCATGCGGCTGCGGGCAGCGCGTAGCTATGACGGACCCATCCTGATCTCCTCGTCGCGCGACGCCGCGGCCGGCACGAGCGAGTTCTGGATGGGCTTGCCAGTTGTCCTGCGCAGTTCGCTGTTCAGCGCCGAGGGCTGGGTCAGCGAGGCCAGCTTCGAAAGCGCCAGCGGCCAGTCCGGCGCCCTGCTGGCCAGCATTGGCCATGACGCCAGTGGTCGCCCCGATGTCCAGTCGCTGCCCCGAGGGCTGCCCAACTCCTACCTCTTGCAGCTGTACAGCTTTGGCACGCTCGGCCTCTGCGGCGTGCAAGGCTCCATGTCGGCGAGCGCACAGCCCGGCTTGTTCCAGGGTCCGCTGCGCGGCGACTGGCTGCCAGGGACCTTCGAGAACGGACAGTTCGTCAGGGAACACGCCTGCTTTGCCGGCGCTGTCCATCATGCGCAGACGCCAAGCCTTGCGGTGTTCGTCGGCGCCCGCGGTGACGGGCTGATGGGCCGCTGGCTCATCGCCACCCAATAGCAGGCCGGCACGCCGTCAGCCGGGCCGCGCGAAGCGGCTAAGCTGCCGCCCGTTCCAACGGGAGGCTTGATTCACATGATCCTGGGCATCGACCTGGGCACCACGCACAGCGCGGCGGCCATCTTTCGCGACGGCGCGCCGGTGCTGATCCCCAATGCCCACGGGGACTTCCTCACGCCATCCGCCGTGAGCCTGGACGAGCAGGGCCACACCCTCGTCGGCCTGGCGGCGCGCGAGCGGGCCGGCCTGCATGCCGAGTCCACGGCGCTGGCCTTCAAGCGCTGGATGGGCAGCGACACGAAGATCACGCTTCGCACCGGCGCGCATGTGAAGCATCTGCGCGCGGAGGAGCTGTCGGCCCTGGTGCTGCAGACGCTGAAGGCCGATGCCGAGGCCTTTCTCGGCGAGCCGGTCACCGAGGCCGTCATCACCGTGCCGGCCTATTTCAACGAGGCGCAGCGCCGCGCCACGCGCACGGCGGGAGAGATCGCCGGGCTCAAGGTCGAGCGGCTGCTCAACGAGCCCACCGCCGCCGGCCTGGCCTATGGCCTGCAGCAGCGGCCGGAGCACAGCAGCTTCCTGATCTTCGACCTCGGCGGCGGCACCTTCGACGTGTCGGTGCTGGAGTATTTCGACGGCGTCGTCGAAGTGCGCGCCAGCGCCGGCGACACACGTCTGGGCGGCGAGGATTTCAGCCGCGCCATCGCCACGCTGTTTGCAAGGAACGTCGAGGGCCTGAGCGCCGACGAGCGCCAGGCCTGGCTGGAAAGCGAGACCTGGTGGCGCCTGGCCGAGCAGGCCAAGCGTGACCTCGGCGAGCGCGACGGCACCGAGCTGCGCACCGTCTGGCGCGACCGCACGTTGACGGCCTTCCTGACCCGGGCCGATTTCGAGGCCGCGTCGGGCGAGCTGCTGCAGCGCCTGCGCCGCCCCATCGAGCGCGCGCTCAGCGACGCGCAGCTCGACACGGCCGGCCTGGCCGAGGTCATCCTCGTCGGCGGCGCAACGCGCATGCCGATGGTGCGCCAGCTCGTCACGCGGCTGTTCCAGCGCCTGCCGCTGCGCAACCTCGACCCGGACCTCGCCATCGCGATGGGTGCCGGCGTGCAGGCCGGGCTGAAGGCGCGGGACGCGGCGCTGGACGACGTCGTGCTGACCGACGTGATGCCCTATTCGCTGGGCATCATCGCGGCCAGCAACATCGGCGGCCGCTTTGTGTCGGACCGCTTCTCGCCCATCATCGAGCGCAACACGCCGGTGCCTGTTTCGCGCGTGGAGCACTACCACACGGTGAGCGACCAGCAGCGCCAGATCCTCATCGACGTGCGCCAGGGCGAGTCGCCCGTGGGCTCCGAGAACCTCGGCCTGGGCAAGCTGGAAATCGATGTCAAGCCGAAGCCGGCGGGCGAGGCCGGCGTGGAGGTGCGCTTCACCTACGACGCCAACGGCCTGCTCGAGGTCGAGGCGCGCGAGACGCCCGACGGCGAGCGCCGCGAACTCGTCATCGACAGCCAGGGTTCGCGCCTCTCGGCTGCCGACATTGCCACCACGCGCGAGCGCCTGCAGGCGCTGAAGCGCCACCCGCGCGACGAGCAGGACAACCGCTACCAGATCGAGCGCGCCAAGCGCCTCTTCGAGGACCGCCTGGGCAACGACCGCGCCATGCTGCAGGACTGGTTGGCCCAGTTCGAGATCGCGCTACAGACGCAGGACCAGCGCGTCATCCGCAGTGCCCGCCAGCAGTTCAAGGAAGCGCTGGACAGCATGGACACGTCGTTCCGGTTCTGAGCATGTGGGACGAAGACTGGGCCCGGCTGGCCATCGAGCCGACGACCGACCTCGCCGCCATCAAGAAGGCCTACGCGCTGAAGCTGAAGACGACGCGGCCGGATGACGATGCCCAGGCCTACCAGGCGCTGCGCGGGGCCTACGAGCGCGCGCAGCAGTGGGCGAAGTGGCAGCAGCATGAGGCTGACGAGGAAGCCGCCACTGCGGCTGAGCAAGCCCCTGCCCCGCTCGAGCCGGCCGAGGCCATGGCAGTGGCCGAGGAAAAACCGGCGGCGGCGCCCGTCGCCCCGAGTGAGCCCCTGCCCGAGCCGCCTGCGCCTCTCGTGCGGCCCGACCAGCTCATCGACGAGCTGACGCTGCGCTGGCGGCACAGCGGCGAGGCGGCGCTGCTGCACGCCTGGAGCGAGGAGACCCGGCCCGAGCTGGACCAGCAGCCGCTGAGCCGGCAGGTCGAGTTCTCGGCTGCGTTCGCGGAGTGGGTGCTGCGCACACCGGCGCTGCCCGACGACTTGCTGGCCACGTTGAACGCCCACTTCGGCTGGCTGGACGACTTCCGCACCGCCCGGCTGCTGGGCGCGCCGCTGGCCCATGCGCTCCACGAGGCGCTCGATGCGCGGCTGCGGCCGGCCCAGCTGCCCGAGGCCGTGCTCACCCTGGCCGAGCCGTTGCAGGCCCTGGCCGGGCTGCGCGACGCCAAAGGTGCCTGGTGGCGGTTGCCGTGGCTGTTCTTCCTGCTGCAGCCGCTGCTGGCGCGCTACCGGGATGTGCTCGGCAGCGACTGGCTGGAGCGGCTGGGCCTGCCGCGCGCATGGCTGACCTCCGGCATCAACCGTGGACTGGGCATGCGGATGGGGCTCGCGGGGTTGCTTTGCTGGGGCGTGGCCCTGCTCATCCATGACGACGCCATCATCGCCGGCGGCCATGCCATCGCCTGGCTGTTCGGCACCGGCATCTACCTGACCGTCGCGCTGCTGGCCGGCGCCCTCATCAGCGGCGGCTTCTCGTT
>SEEY01000498.1 GCA_004211235.1 Rubrivivax sp. | reverse complement strand
TCTCCATGGCCGTGAGCTGCTCACCGGCCTTCATCAGGCCGATCTCCGCCGTCAGCGACGTGCCGGCACGGCCCGCAAACAGCAGGGCCGTGACGACCGGGCCGAGCTCGCGAACCAAGCTGAGCGCGACCAGCAGCCCCACCGCCTCAGCCGAGCCGTAGCGTTGCAGCGTGTAGTAGCCCTGCAAGGCGAGCACGAAGCCGACGAACAAGCCGGACACGCCGATGATGGACAGCGACTTGTTGCCGAGGTGGTAGACCTGCTCGCGAACCAGGACGAAGCGCGCCAGCGCCCTGGGCAGGCGCGCCATCAGGCTGAAGAAGAGGCGCGCCGCGGCGCCGACGTCTGCCAGCTGCAGGCGCACGCCGGCACCGATGCGGGTCGCCAGGGCGATCATTGGGCAGCCTTCGCGCTGTGCGCTGTCGCGGCGATCATGCCGACACTCCGAAGTCCTCGGCCACCGGCACGGCTGGCTGATGAAAGCGCACCGGACCGTCAGGCTCGGCGCCGACGAACTGACGCACCAGGGGGTCCTCGCTGCGCCGCAGTTCGTCCGGCGTGCCCTGCGCGACGACGCGGCCATTGGCCACCATCGCCACCTCGTCGGCGATGCCGAAGGTCTCGTGCAGGTCGTGCGAAACGATGATGCTCGTCAGGCCGAGCGCGTCGTTGAGGTCGCGGATCAGCCGTGCCGCAACGCCGAGGGAGATCGGGTCCAGGCCCGCGAAGGGCTCGTCATACAGCACCAGGTCGGGGTCCAGCGCGATGGCGCGTGCCAGCGCGACCCGGCGGGCCATGCCGCCCGAGATCTCGCTGGGCAGCAGGTCGCGGGCGCCGCGCAGGCCGACGGCATTGAGCTTCATCAGCACCAGATCGCGGATCATGGCCTCGGGCAGGTCGGTGTGCTCGCGCAGCGGGAAGGCGACGTTCTCGTACACGCTGAGGTCGGTGAACAGCGCGCCGAACTGGAACAGCATGCCCATGCGGCGCCGCACGGCGTAGAGAGCGTCCAGGCCGAGCGGCGCCAGGTCCTGGCCGTCGAACAGCACCTGGCCGGAGAGGGGCCGCAATTGGCGTCCCAGCAGGCGCAGCACCGTGGTCTTGCCGCCACCGGAGGTGCCGATCAGCGCTAGCACCTTGCCGCGCTGCAGCTTGAGGTTGACGCCGTCCAGGATCACGCGATCGCCATAGCCGACGCTGACGTTGCGCAGTTCGATCAAGGGTGCGGTTACCGAAGGAGGAGTCACGCGTGCGGGGCGAAGCCGGGCGGAAGTGAAGGGCGCATGATAGGGGAAACACCGAGAGTCCCGGGCCAGCCCTGGGCAAAGCGGGAAACATGCCGATAAACGTTCGAGCAGCGCAAGGCTGCCGCCGTTACGTCTGCTTGCCACGTGCTGCCGCGCCGTTCGTGCGCCAGTTCACGAATCGCCAGCGAAGCGCGACCAGCGTGAGTTGCGCCACGATAAGCGGCACGCGTGTCCGCCCCCCCAACACCAAAATACTCAGCACCACCCCGACACGAAGAACGTCACCATGCCGCGCCACCGCTCCCCGTCCGCCGCCGAGGGCTTCACGCTCATCGAACTGATGATCACGGTGGCCATCGTCGCCATCCTGGCTGCCGTGGCGGTACCGCAATACACCTCCTACGTGACGCGCGGGCGCATCCCGGATGCCACCTCGGCACTGGCCTCGCGTGCCGTGCTGGCGGAGCAGTACTTCCAGGACAACCGCACCTATGCCAACAGTGGCGGTGCGACGAATCCGGGCTGCGCGAGCGACAGCACATCAAGCAAGACCTTCAACTTCAGCTGCAGTTCCGCCACCGCAAGCACCTTCGTCGTACAGGCGGTCGGCAAGGGCACGATGGCTGGCTTCACCTACACCATGGACCAGGCCGGCAAGAAGGCCACCACGGCCGTACCTACCGGCTGGACATCCAAGAGCGACTGCTGGGTCGTCAAGAAGGACGGTTCATGCTGACCTCGCCGCGTCAGCGGGGCGTGAGTCTGGTCGAGGCCATGGTGGCCCTCGTCATCGGTGGCATCCTGCTGGCGATGGCGATGCCGAACTTCTCGGCCTGGATCGCCGGCACGCGCATCCGCTCGACCACGGAAGGCCTGCTGGCCGGCCTGCAGTACGCCAAGAGCGAAGCCACCACGCGCAACACGCAGGTGCGCTTCCAGCTGACCTCGTCCCTGGATGCCACCTGCGTGCGCAGCGCGACGAGCACGAACTGGATCGTCGACGTGGTCGACGCAGACGCCGATGCCGACTCGGTCGTCGGCCAGTGCAACGCCATGCCGAGCGACACGGCAGCTCCCAGCATCCTGCAGGTTCGCTCGGCTTCCGAGACAGGCAGCGGCGTGGCGGTCAACGCCGACGCTGACCAGGTGGTCTTCAATGGGCTGGGTCGCCAGGTGCCGGTTGTCGCCGGAACCCCGCCCGGCAATGTCACCATCGACGTCACGCCGTCCAGTGCCACCGGCCGCTGCGTCGCCGGCGGCGGCAAGATCACCTGCCTGCGCATCGTCGTGTCCCCGGCGGGCCAGGTGCGCATGTGCAACCCCGCCGTCGCCGCCACCGACCCACAGTCATGCTGAGCCGCCGCCCCACCCCGCGGCGCGCCCAGGCCGGCGTGCTGCTGCTGGAAGTGCTGATCGCGCTGCTGATCTTCTCGCTTGGCGTGCTGGGCCTCGTCGGCCTGCAGGCCAGCGCGGTGAAGCAGTCCGGCCAGGCCAAGTACCGCGCCGACGCCACCCTGCTGGCCAATGACCTCATCGGCCAGATGTGGATCAGCAACCGCACCTTCGAATCCCTGAGCGTGGACTTCACCAGCACCGGCGCAGGCGGCGCCAAGTACAACGCCTGGAAGGCGCGCGTCAACGCCGCCCTGCCCGGCTCCGGCGACGCGCCGCCCGTCGTCGCCTTGGCCCGGATCCAGCCACTGCCGGCCATCGTTGCTGGCGTGCAGCAGGCCGGCACGCAACTGCCCACCACGCGCGTGACCATCACGATGCGCTGGAAGGCGCCCGGCGAGGCGGCCGGCGAACCCGCCCACAACTTCGTGCTGGTCAACGAGATCCGATGATGTCGCGCGCTCCTCTCATCCCGTCGCGCCGCGCTGCCGGCTTCAGCCTGGTGGAACTGATGGTGGGCATCGTCGTCGCGATGGCGGCGGTGATCGTCGTCATGCAGATCTTCAAGGTGTCCGAAGGCCAGCGCCGCAACACCACCGGGGGCGACGATGCCGCCACCACGGGCGCCGTCGCCATCAGCCTGCTGCAACGCGACCTGCGCCAGGCCGGGCAGGGCTTTTCCAACGCGGACATGCTCGGCTGCCAGCTGAACCTTCCCAACGGCCGCAACGTGGCCCAGTTGGTCCCCGTGCAGATCAACCCACCCGGCATCCCCGCCGGCGAGGACAACACCGATGTGCTGCTCGTCAGCTACGGCTCGGGTTGGGGCGCGCCGGAGGGCGGGCGCATCATCTCGCAGCCCGGTGCCGCCACCTACAACGTGGGCGCGCCCCAACCCGAGCCGTAGCTGACGAGCAGCACAT
>SEEY01000497.1 GCA_004211235.1 Rubrivivax sp. | reverse complement strand
GGTATGGCCGGCGCGCATCAGCACGCCGCCGTCCTGGGCTTGCAGCGGGAAGATGTGGCCGGGCTGGACGAGGTCGCTGGCCTTGGCGTCAGGCGCGACGGCGGCCTGCACGGTGCGTGCGCGGTCGGCGGCAGAAATGCCGGTCGTGACGCCGGTGGCCGCCTCGATGGACACGGTGAAGGCGGTGCCGTGCTGCGTGCCGTTGCGGCGCGTCATCGGCGGCAGCTGCAGGCGCTCGCAGTGCTCGCGCGGCAGCGTCAGGCAGATCAGGCCGCGGCCGTGCCGGGCCATGAAGTTGATGGCCTCCGGCGTGACGAGGTCGGCGGCCAGAACGAGATCGCCCTCGTTCTCGCGGTCCTCCTCGTCGACGAGGATGACCATGCGGCCGGCCGCCAGTTCGGCCACCAGCTCGGGAATGGGAGAGATCGGCATAGCCAGCGATTGTAGGTGGCGACCTCGGAGCCTGTCGGGCTTTGGGTCGGCTCGGGCCTCTAGCTCGTACCTCTATGCCGGACGCAGACGAAGGCGCAGATCGTCGCCAACCGGAACGGCATCGACGAGGCGCCAGTGACGTGCGTCCGCCAGGGCGGCGAGCGCACCGAGCGACGCCAGCGGCAGGCCGTCACCGATCAGCACCGGCGCCTGGTAGATCAGCAGTTCGTCCACGAGGCCAGCGTCGAGGAACGCGCCGGACAGCACCGGCCCCGCTTCGACATGCAGTTCGTTGATGCCCTGGGCGCCCAGGTCGTCCAGAAGCGCCGGCAGGTGGGCGCGGCCGGGCCCGATGACGCGGGCTTCGCCCGGCGCCTGGAGGATGCGTGCCGACGCCGGCAGGCGCCCCCGCGGGTCGAGGATGAGTCGCAGCGGCTGCCGGGCGGTGGGCACGAGTCGCACATCGAGCCGCGGGTCGTCCGCCAGCACGGTGCCGATGCCGGTCAGCACCGCCCCCGCGCGCTTGCGCCAGGCATGCCCGTCGATGCGCGCCGCCTCGCCGGTGATCCACTGGCTGCGGCCATCCGGCAGCGCGGTGCGGCCGTCCAACGAGATCGCCGACTTCAGCCGCACGAAAGGCCGGCCGCGTCGCATGCGCGAAAAGAAGCCGATGTTGAGTTCACGCGAGGTCTCTGCCGCCGCCGCGTCGGCCAGTTCCACGGCGATGCCCGCAGCCCGCAGCCGTGCCAGGCCTTGTCCGGCGACCAGTGGATTGGGATCTTCCACGGCGACGACGACCCGGGCGATGCCGGCGCCTATCAACGCATCGCAGCAGGGTGGCGTGCGGCCATGGTGGGAGCAGGGCTCCAGCGTGAGGATGGCGGTGGCTCCACGGACGTCGTGGCCACGCGCTGCTGCATCGCGCAGCGCCATGATCTCGGCATGCGCCTGGCCGGCGGGCTGGGTATGTCCGGCGCCGAGCTCGCTGCCGTCCGCCGCGAGGATGACGCAGCCGACGCGTGGGTTGGGGTCAGTCAGGCCGATGGCCTGCGCGGCAAGCGCCAGCGCGCGGTGCATCGCGGCAGGGATATCGTGGGCGGGCATGCGCCCAGTCTAGCCAGCGTCAGGGCGCGGCCGGAGGCGCGGGCATCTCGTAGGTGGCGTAGTCGAGGAAGAGGTCGGTCGCCTTAGCGCGCGTCGGGCAGGCCACATCGCCGCGCACGACCAGGAAGTTCTGCCGGTTCAAGGAGTAGCTGACGCCGCGGTAGGTTTCGGGATGCTCTTCGTTGTCGATGACGAAATACGGCTTGCTGGTCGTGACGGCATAGACGTAGCCGTTGCCGTTGTAGTCGGCGCTGTAGCGGCAGACCTTCGACTGCGTGGCGGCCGGGCCGAGATCCAGGCCGGTGACGAAGACCTGCCCCCACCAGTTGCGCGGCGTCTGGGTGTTGGGATAGACGATGCAGTAGTAGTCGACCAGCGGCTGCGTTGACGGGCTCGTCAGCGGCGCATCGGTGAAGCAGACATGATTCGGCGTGACGGGATAGTCGCGGCCGCCGGCAAAGACCTCGAGACCCTTAACGGTCTCCTTGTACTCGCTCGGAACCAGTTTGATGTACATGGATACCGGCCGCGCGGTGGCCTCGGGCGCTTCGGGCGCGGGTGCATTGGCGCTGGAGAAACGGATGGTGCCCGTGACCAGATAGCCGATCGTGTTGTTCTTGCAGGAATCGACATCCGCTGCGACCAGTGCGGAGACCGATGTCGCGACCGGCACGTCGCAGCGGCCCGTGACCACGCCCGTGACGTTGTTGATGACCCAAATGGTCGTGCTGCCGCGGCCCGGCCGGAAGGCGCTGGAGCCGTTGCCGAGATCCTTGGCGCCCGTCGGGACGCCGGGATTGCGGCCGTCCGGCGTGCGCACACCGTTGGTGGGCGGCGTCACGCCAAGCGCCACCGCGTAGGCCGGGTCGGTACGGGAGACGACGCTGTCCAGGCTCAATGCCTGCGCCGCACCGCCACGGTCCTTCCAGGTCACCGTCACCCTGATCGTCTGCCCGCGCACGGATTGGGGTTCGACTTCCCCCTCCGGGACCTCAGCGCCCGCCTCCAGAGGTCCGACCTTGCGAATGATGGTGAAGGACGTATTCGAGTTTTCGCCAACGACGCTGCGGTCTGCAGCGGCCGCAATCACATCGTGTTCGTAGTCCTGGACGGTGGCATCCACGCCGCCGTCCTTGTTCAGAACGGAGAAGGACCGCAGCGTCTCCATCTCCGACTGCGCCAGCCGCATGGCCTCACTGCGCTGTTTGGCAAGGTCTCCGCTCTGGCGCAGGTTGCTGAGCAGGCCCACCAGCGCCACCATGCCGAAGGACATCACCAGCAGCGCAACCAGCGCCTCGATCAAGGTGACGCCGTGCTGCCTGCGGCCAACGCGCGGAGAAAGGATATGCAGGGATTTCATGGCCATCACCTGTTGTCGACCCAGGCGCCGGGCACGCGCACGTAGCTGCCCATGCGGTTGCGCAGGTTGTCTGCCACGAGTTGCTGATAGACGATGTCCATGCGTCCCTCGGTGCGCATTGCGCCGCCGACGAGCACGATGCCATTGATGACGGACGGCGCCGCGCCAGCGTTGTTCCAGTCCAGGTCGCCCAGCGTCACGAGCATGCCGTTGAGCTGAAACGGGCCCGCCAGCGTGACCTTTCCAGAAGCCACGATGACCATCGGGTCGCCAACGGTGCCGAGCACCTTGTTGCTGCCGATGTCCAGTGTGCCGTCGACCCAGACGATGCGCTTGCCGGCCTTGTAGGCATTTTCGAGGGCGGTCGTGCAATCGCCGTCGCAACTGAGCTTGCGCAGCGCCGGATGCTCCTTGTAGCGCGCGCTGCCCGTACCCATGAACATCTTGAACACCGCTTCTGCGTCAACGGAGCGCTGCAATGCGCCGTCTGTCTGCACGATGGTCTGGGCGACGGACGTGCCCGGCACGCTCTCTTGCCGGCCATCCACGATGCCGTTCCATCGGCCGCCCACGGCCGCGAGCATGCCGGCCGAGCGCGCATCGGTGTTGTGCAGGCCCAGCCCGCCCGCGCCCGACGAATCGACGTCGCCGCGCACGACCAGCGGTGTTGCCGGAGGTGTACGGAC
>SEEY01000496.1 GCA_004211235.1 Rubrivivax sp. | reverse complement strand
AGATGCGCGTGGTCGACGTCGGCGATGAGTTGTTCGGGTTTCACAGCAGCATTCATGATTTGGCGTGCAGTCCGCATTCCTTGGTCGAGTCCTCCCACCACCAGCGGCCGGCGCGGAAGTCCTCGCCGACGGCGATGGCGCGCGTGCAGGGGGCGCAGCCGATGCTGGGCATGAACTGGTCATGCAGCGGGTTGTAGGGAACGTCGTACTTCTCGACATAGGCCCAGACCTCGGCCCAGGTCCAGTCGGCGATCGGGCTGATCTTGCGGCGGTTGTTGCCGTCGTCTTCGTCGAAGGCGACATCACCGCGCGCACCGCTCTGTTCGCGGCGCAGGCCGGTGATCCAGGCCGAACGGCCCTTCAACATGCGGCCCAGCGGCTCCATCTTGCGGATGCCGCAGCAGCCCTTGCGCAGATCGATGCTCTTGTACATCGCGTCATCGCCCTCGCGGGAGACGAACTGGATGACTGCATCAGCCACCGGCCTGAAGACCTCGACGTCGCGGTCGTAGCGCTCCTTGATGCGCGGCAGCAGCGCCAGCGTCTCGGGGTGCAGCTTGCCGGTGTCCAGCGTCGAGATGGCGATGGGCAGTTGCGTGCGGGCGATCAGGTCGGTGATGACCATGTCTTCCACGCCCAGGCTGCTGCTCTGCACCAGGCCGTCGCCGTGCTCGATGCTGGCGTCGGTCAGGCGTTGCAGTGCCGCAGCGGTCTTGGCGTCCAGGGCCGGCGTCCACTTCGCGTACAGGCCGATGGCATTGCCAGCCGCTGGCGCGGCGGCCCACGGCAGGCTGCTCACCTCGCTCATGCCGCCGCCCTCCGCAGGAACCAGGGCCGCGTCTCGGCCACGTCGCCCTGATAGAAGCCGACCGGCGCGAACAGGTCAAGCGCCTTCTGCGCAGCGGCCTGCGACTGGTCACCACGCATGACAACCTCGTCGAATCCGGTGCGGGCCAGCAACTGCATCATGTCGACGAGCACTTCGCCGCGCGCACGGATGGCGCCCTTGAACTGGTGGCGTACACGCAGCAGGTGGGCCTGGCTGTAGGCGCGGCCGTCGGTCCACTTCGGGAAGTCGAGCACGACGAGCGCGATGCGCGGCAGGTCGGGTGCGAGCTGGTTGATGTCGGCGTCGTTCGGGAACTCGATGGCGACGGGCACGTTCTGTGGCCAATGGGCGCGCACGGCGTGCCACTGCTCCAGCGACAGCAGGCGGTTGGGCGCGGGATCCGGGTCGGGCTTGGGGCCGTCTTCGCCGATGGCGTGCTTCCAGCAGCAGGTGGTGGCGTTGATGAACTTCATGATCAGGCCTTTGCAGTCGACACACGGACCGCATTGGCGGCGGTCTTGAACGGATCGAGCCCCAGGCGCTTCACCGCGTCGATGAAATGCTCTCCGGCCAGGCGCTCACGCGTGTAGGTCTCGATGACGGCGTCGATGGCGTCGGCGATCTCGTCGGCCGCGAAGCTGGGGCCAATGACCTTGCCGGCCACGGTGCCGCCGGCGAGCTTCGTGCCGTCGCCGCCGCCCAGCGTCAACTGGTACCACTCGGTGCCGTCCTTGTCGACGCCGAGCACGCCGATGTGGCCGCTGTGGTGGTGGCCGCAGCTGTTGATGCAGCCGCTGATGTGCAGGTCGATCTCGCCCAGGTCTTCGAGTTCGTCGAGGTCTTGATAACGCTCCGCGATCTCGGCGGCCAGCGGCAGCGAGCGGGCGTTGGCCAGCGCGCAGAAGTCGCCGCCCGGGCAGGCGATCTGGTCGGTCAGCAGGCCGGCGTTGGGCGTGGCAAAGCCGGCGGCGCGGGCGGCCTGGAACAGTTCCGGCAGGTCGGCCTCGCGCACCCAGGGCAGCACCAGGTTCTGGCGGTGCGTGACGCGCAGCTCGCCATGGCTGAAGCGGTCCGCCAGCGCGGCGGCGGTGTCCATGACGTCGGCACTGGTGTCGCCCGGGGCGATGCCGATGCGCTTCAGGCTCAGCGTGACGGCGCGGTAGCCGCTCAGGCGGTGGCCGTGCACATTGCGCTGCAGCCAGCGGGCGAAGGCCGGGTCGCTCGTGTCCAGCTGCGCGGGCGCCTCGGCCTTCACGCCGACGGGGTCGACGAAGCAGGCGGCCACGCGGTCCAGCTCGGCCTGCGGAATGATCTGCTCATGGCCGGCCGGGTCGCCGTTCAGGATGCGCTGGTACTCCTCGTTGACCGCGTCGAAGAACTTCTGGCCCTCGGCCTTGACGAGGATCTTGATGCGGGCTTTGTAGAGGTTGTCGCGGCGGCCGGCGAGGTTGTAGACGCGCACGATGGCCTCGATGTAGACGAGGATGTGATGCCACGGCACAAACGAATTGATCTCGACGCCCGGGATGGGCGTGCGGCCCATGCCGCCACCGACGAAGACCTGGAAGCCGATCTCGCCGGCCTCGTTCTTCTTCAGCTGCAGGCCGATGTCATGCCAGCCGATGGCGGCGCGGTCTTCCGTGGCGCCGGTGATGGCGATCTTGAACTTGCGCGGCAGATGGGCGAACTCGGGGTGCAGCGTGCTCCACTGGCGCAGCACTTCGGCGTAGGGGCGTGCGTCGACGATCTCGTCCGGCGCGATGCCGACAAAGGCGTCGCTCGTGATGTTGCGGATGCAGTTGCCGCTGGTCTGGATGCCGTGCATGTCGACCTCGGCCAGCAGCTCCATCACCGTGGCGCTGTCGACCAGCGGGATCCAGTTGTATTGCAGGTTCTGGCGCGTCGTGAAGTGACCGTAGCCGCCCTGGCCGGCAAACGGGCCGTCGGGCTGGCGGTCGTACTCGCGGGCGATGCGGGCCAGCTGGCGCAACTGGCGGCTGCTCAGCTCGCCATAGGGCACGGCCACGCGCAGCATGGGCGCATGGCGCTGGATGTACCAGCCGTTCTGCAGGCGCAGCGCGCGGAACTCGTCGGTGCCCAGCGTGCCGGCCAGGTGGCGCTCCAACTGGTCGCGGTATTGCGCGGCGCGGGCGTGGACGAAGCGGCGGTCGAAGTCGGTGTACTGATACATGGTTTAGTGGATGACCTTCCAGCCGGCCATCAGAAGGGAAGCGCAGAGCAGGCTGCGCACGACGCCGTCAGGCAGGCGGCGGGTCAATTGGGCGCCCAGCCAGATGCCGGGCAGGGAACCGATGAGCAGGGAGCCGAGCAGGCCCCATTCCACATTGCCGAGGCTGGCATGGCCGATGCCTGCCACCAGCGTCAGCGGCACCGCGTGGGCAATGTCGGTGCCGACGATGTCGCGCGCCTTCATGCGCGGATAGATCAGCAGGATCAGCGTCGCGCCGATGGCCCCGGCGCCGATGGAGGACAGCGACACCAGCACGCCCAGCAGCACGCCCAGCGCCACCATGAGCGTCGGCTTGCGCGCTTCCGGAATCAGGCGCTCCAGCTTCAGGCCCAGCGGCTGCCAGCTCTGCTTGAAGGCGACGACGACCGCCGTCAGCAGCAGCGCGATGCCGAGCGAGAACGTCAGCGCCGAGGCCCAGCCCTTGGTCAGGCCGGTGAAGTGCATCAGCGCGATGGTGGCCACCGACGCCGGAATGGAGCCGCTGAGCATGCGGCGCACGATG
>SEEY01000495.1 GCA_004211235.1 Rubrivivax sp. | reverse complement strand
TTGGCCAGGAAGGCGCCGATGGCGGCGCCGAAGATGGTGATCATCTCGAAGGGCAAGGCGTGCAGGATCACGCCGATGTTCCCGCCGTGAGCGATGAACACGCCGAAGATGCAGACCATCGAGACGGCCCAGCCAATGATGACGAACATGTGCTGTGGGGTTGGGGGGTTCAGGCCGGATCGGCCTGGTGCCGGGGGGCTGAAGAAAGTATGCCGCGCTGACCTCTGCTCGAAAGCATCAATTGGCCGGCTTTGACACCGCATTCCGCCCAGGGCGGTAAAGCCACACGAACTGGCCGTTGCCCAGTTGCCAGCTCGCCACCGGCGCGATGCCGGGCACGACGAAATCGAGGCTCACCAGCCAGGCACCGGGCGCCATCTCGGCGCAGGCCTTGGCCCAGATGCGCGGCATCGATTCGGGGCGCTGGAAGACATAGACGAGCGCAAAGGGCGCCCAGTCGTCGGCCCAGAGATCGCCCTGACGCACGGTGGCATGGCGCACGCGCCAGCGCGCCAGCAGCGCGAGCGGCCGGCTCCATTCGACGCCTTCGACGCGGGCCTGCGGATAGGCGTGAAGCAGTTCACGCAAGCCGTCGCCAAGGCCGCAGCCTGCATCCAGCACGCGCACCCGTGGCGGCAGCGGCGCATGCGCCGGCAATCGTTCGAGGGCGCCGGACGGCGTCGGAAACAGCGGCGCCTCGCTCCAACTGCGCCGGGGATACAGCCACCACAGCACCGCCATTGCCAGCAGCCAGCCCAGGCCGCTGCCCTCGGGGCGCCAGCCGAGCAGCAGCGCGGAAATTGGAAACCCGATGGCGGCGATGACCTGCCGCCAGCGCTCGCGGTACAGCAGCGCGAGGGCCATGCCGATCAGCACGCCGGCGATCAGCGCCGCCTCGCGCGTCCAGCCCAGCAAGGCCAGATATCCAAGCCAGGCGGCCAGCCAGACCAGCAGCGCCGACAGCGGCCAGGCCGTGACGAGCCGCTTCAGCACGGCCAGGGATGTTCAGCGCGGAGCTTGGCGGCTTCGGCCTCGCGGCCGGTGCCTTCCAGCACCAGCGCCAGGTTGTGGGCTGCCAGGTGGCTGCCGCGCCCGGCGACCGCACCGGGCCGGTCGGCGCGCTCGCCAAGTTCCAGGCAGCGCCGCCACGCGGCTTCGATCATGGGCAGCAGTTCATCGGCCTGCTCGGGCCGCGAGGCGGCCAGGTCCAGCAGCAGGTCACCGACGGTGAAGAAGAAGTCCGGGGACTCCGCGCCCGCGTCCATCTGCGATTGCGCGAAATCGACGGCGCCGGCGTGGCGGCCGAGGCATTTCAGCGCGAACAGGCGCCGGGCCACCAGGTCCAGCCACCATGGCGCGAGCGCGGCGGCAGGAAACTGGCAGGCGCGGGCGAACGCGACTTCGGCGGCCTCGTGCTCGTCGTAGACGGCGCAGTCCTTGCCCAGCTGATACCAGAGGTAGACATCGTCCGGGGAGTCGGCCAGCGACTCTTCCAGCAGCCGGCGGTTGCGCCCGCGTTTCGCGGCCAGGCGTTCATCGACGTGGCCGTCGTGGCCGACCACCAGGGCGAGCTGCCGTGCCGGCAGGCCGTGCACCGGCTGCTCATGCACACGGCCGGCATAGCGCACGGCGCCGGGCAGCACGCGGCTGACCCAGGCGATGGATTCGGCGGACCGGCCCGCCGCCATGTCGAACTGGTCACGCAGCTGCAGCGCGCCGACGAAATCGGGCGGTGTCGAGCGCAGCGAGTGCAGCGTCTCACCGCCGGCCAGCAGCCATTCGTCGGCGTCCAGCACAAGGTGCCAGTCCGCTGCAGCCAGCTCGAGCGCGCGGTTGCGTGCGAGCGCGAAGTCGTCGCACCACGTGAAGTGTTCGACGCGCGCGCCATGGGCAGCCGCGATGGCCGCGGTGTCGTCGCTCGAACCGGTGTCCAGCACCAGCATCTCGTCGACGAAGGGCCGCACGCTGTCGAGCAGGCGGGCGATGCGCCCTGCCTCGTCACGCGCGATGACTACCAGCGCCAGGCGTTGGACCGTGACGGATTCCATGGCGGCGATTGTGGTTCGCGAGGCGTCGGAGCCTGGCGGTCAGTGCATCTGGATGGAGCCTTGCGCACGGCCCTTGCCGGCGCGGGCGGGCGGGTTGCACAGGCCACAGGTGTAGTGGCGGGCCACTTCATGCGGGTGGGTGACGAACTGACCGTTGCACTTGGAGCACTTCGTCAGGGTCAGCATGCCGTTGTCGACGAACTTGACCAGGCGCCAGGCGCGGGTCACCGACAGCATGGCTTCCAGGCCCTGGGCCTGCGTCTGCTCCTGATAGAGCTGGTAGGCCTTGATCACCGTGTCGATCTCGTCCATCTCCGCGGCCTTGTTCAGGTACTCGTGGATGTTGAGGAACAGGCTGGCGTGGATGTTGGGCTGCCAGGTCATGAACCAGTCGGTCGAGAACGGCAGCTGGCCCTTGGAGGGCGACTTGCCGCTGACTTCCTTGTACAGGCGCAGCAGGCGCTCGTAGGACAGGTCGGTTTCGGATTCCAGCACCTGCAGGCGGGCACCAAGGTTGATCAGCTGAACGCAACGGTCGATCTGCTTGGCTTCGGTGAGGATGCTCTTGACGCGCATGGTGTGCTCCGGAATCTATGAGTTGGTTGGCAGGTGCGACGACAGTCAGGCGTGCTCGTGGCGGCCGGCCATCAGGATGGAGGCGTGCAGGCGGCTGACGCTCTCGTTCGCGCCCGGCTTGCTGTGGTTGGTCAGCAGGCCCCACACCAGGTCGTCGCTCATGCGGAAGGCGCACAGCAGCGTGTTGCCGGAGGCGATCTTCATGATCTGGGCCGGGCTCAGCGTGCCGATCAGCGTCGCCGTGTCCTCGCTGACGCCCAGGCGGTACAGGGCTTGTTCGCGGTCGGCGCGGATCAGGCTCTGGGCCAGCATCAGGTAGGACAGGTTGGCTTCACGGATCTCGGCGAGCATTTGGTCGGCGTTCATGGCGGCTTCCGTTTCAGAGGTAGAGGGGTGTTGCGGATCAGTGAAACGGATTGTGTTGACCCCTCTTCTTCTGCGATATCAGGCTGCGTCGGTGCCCGGTGTCACCCTGGCAGGAAGGGCTTGTCAGGCAAACACCTACAGGCGCGTCGGGCTCAAAAGCCGAAGGCCCCGGCAGCTTGCGCTGCCGGGGCCTCCAGATGTGAAAACCTTGGCGGAATCAGGCGTTACGCAGGCGACGCAGACGCTCCAGCTCGATCATCGCCACGGGCACCAGCTCCGGCGCCTCGGCCTGCAGGCTGTCCCGCCCGGCGCCGTGTTGCAGTTCATTGAGCACGCCGATGGCGTGATCGATCTCGCCACGGCCCGACAAGGAGAACGCCAGCGTGTACAGGCTCGGGCCGTGCAACGGGCGGGCCTGCAGCGCACGGTCGGCATAGGCCGCCGCGTGCTCCAGCTTGCCGGCTGCCAGCAGCAGCGCTGCCATGTCGGCCAGCAGGTCATGGCTCATCGGCTCGTCCTGCAGCGCGCCGTAGAGCACGCCCAGGCGGTACAGGGCTTGTTCGCGGTCGGCGCGGATCAGGCTCTGGGCCAGCAT
>SEEY01000494.1 GCA_004211235.1 Rubrivivax sp. | reverse complement strand
TCGAGGAAGAGCTCGTGTGTTTCGGCGTCTCTCGACTGCAGGGCGAACGCGATGGACTCGCCCTCCACCTTCAGCGTCATGCCGCCGCGGTGGTGGCGAGACAGCAGCACCTCGTGGTGCGTGCCGCCGGCCTCCAGGTCGAAGCGCCGCGTGGCCGCGCCGAACAGGCGCCAGCCATCGCGGGCGCTCCATGGGTCGCTGCTTTGGGCCGTGCCCTCGACGGCCAGCTTGTGAGCCACGACGGCAGCCGCACTGACACGCAGCGGCAGGCCCGGCTGGTCGAACAACACCGCGCGTTCGCGTTCGATGAGGCCGGTGTCGAGGTCGGCATTCGAGAACGACGCCGTAGCCGCGCAGCGGCGCAGGAAGGCGACGTTGGTCTGCAGGCCGACGATGTGCGTGTCGCGCAGCGCCAGGTCGAGCCGGGCCAGCGCCTGCGCGCGGTCTTCGCCCCAGACGATGAGCTTGGCGATCATCGAGTCGTAGAACGGGCTGATGGCGTCGCCCTCGCGCACGCCGGCATCGATGCGAATGTCGCCTCGTTGGAAGGCTACGTGCGCCGGCCAGCGCGCCACGTCCAGCCTGCCAGTGGCGGGCAGGAAGCCGGCGTCCGGGTTTTCGGCGCAAATGCGGGCCTCGATGGCGTGGCCGTGCATGCGCAGTTCGTGCTGCTTGAGCGGCAGCGGCTCGCCCGAGGCCACGCGGAGCTGCCACTCCACCAGGTCCTGGCCCGTGATCGCTTCCGTCACCGGATGCTCCACCTGCAGCCGCGTGTTCATCTCCATGAAATAGAAGCGACCGTCCTGCTCCGCGATGAACTCGACCGTGCCCGCGCCGACATAACCGACCGCCTTGGCGGCAGCCACAGCGGCCTCGCCCATCTGCGCGCGGCGCTCCGGCGTCATGCCGGGCGCGGGTGCTTCCTCCAGCACCTTCTGGTGGCGGCGCTGCACGGAGCAGTCGCGCTCGAACAGGTAGACGCAGTCGCCCTGCGAGTCGCCGAACACCTGGATCTCGATGTGGCGCGGCTTCTGCACATAGCGCTCGATCAGCACCGCGTCGTCACCGAAGCTGTTGATCGCCTCGCGCTTGCACGAGGCCAGCGCGGCGTCGAACTCGTCGGCGTTGTAGACCGCACGCATGCCCTTGCCGCCGCCACCGGCGCTGGCCTTGATGAGCACCGGGTAGCCGACGCGGCCGGCCTCGCGCTTGAGCAGCGTCGCGTCCTGGTCGGCACCGTGATAGCCCGGCACGAGGGGCACGTTGGCCGCCTCCATCAGGCGCTTGGATTCGGCCTTCAGTCCCATCGCCAGGATGGCCGACGGCGGCGGGCCGATGAAGACGAGGCCGGCGTCGGCGCAGGCCTGGGCAAAGGCCTCGTTCTCGCTGAGGAAGCCGTAGCCGGGATGCACGGCCTGTGCGCCCGTGGCCTGGGCCGCGGCGAGGATGCGCTGCCATTGCAGGTAGGAGTCGCGCGGCGCCGGGCCGCCGATGTGGACGGCTTCGTCGCAGGCCTTCACATGCTGGGCGTCACGGTCGGCGTCGGAGTAGACGGCGACGGTCTGGATGCCGAGGCGTTTGGCCGTGGCCGCCACCCGGCAAGCGATCTCACCTCGGTTGGCGATCAGAATTTTTTTGAACATTTCTTCTTGTCTCCGGTCTCGTGAACCATCTACAGGGTTGTTCAGGCATGGCCAGGATCACTGGCGCTGATGGAAACAGCAGGCGAGGGTGATCAGCCCGGCTTGTTGCCTTCCTGCAGCCGCTTGCGGCGCGCCTCGTAGTCGTCGTAGGCCGGCGCATTGCGCTTCTCGCAGGCGCGGCGGTCCTGTGCGTCGCCGTTGCTGCTGGCGCATTGGGTCTGCGCGATGTCCTGCACCTGGTCGTAGACGAAGGCACAGCCGGACATCGCGAGTACGGCGATCAACAGCAGGGCTCGCCTCATGTCAGTGGGTGCAGAGTTCGACCTTGGCCGCCGCATCCGACGCCAGGCCCGACTCCGTCGAGCAGCGCATGCCCAGCCGCTCCAGCAGCGCACGATCCTTCTCGGCCTGCGGATTGCTCGTCGTCAGCAGCTTGTCGCCGTAGAACATCGAGTTCGCACCCGCCAGGAAGCACAGGGCCTGCATGGTCTCGGGCATCTCCTCGCGGCCGGCGGACAGGCGCACCATGGCGCGTGGCATCGTGATGCGGGCGACGGCAATCGTGCGGATGAACTCCAGCGGGTCCAGCGGCGCGGTGCCGGCCAGCGGCGTGCCTTCGACCTGCACGAGGTTGTTGATCGGCACGCTCTCGGGGTAGGGGTCGAGGTTGGCGAGCTGGGCGATCAGGCCCGCACGCTGGCGGCGCGTCTCGCCCATGCCGACGATGCCGCCGGAGCACACCTTCAGGCCCTGCTGGCGCACGCGCTCCAGCGTGTCCAGGCGGTCTTGATACGTGCGTGTCGTGATGATCTGGCCGTAGAACTCGGGCGCGGTGTCGAGGTTGTGGTTGTAGTAATCCAGGCCCGCTTCCTTGAGCTGCTCGGCCTGGCCGTCTTCGAGCATGCCGGCGGTGAGACAGGTCTCCAGGCCCAGCGCCTTGACCTCGGCAATCATTTCGCCGATGGCTTCCAGGTGGCGGGGCTTGGGGCTGCGCCAGGCGGCGCCCATGCAGAAGCGCGTCGCGCCGTTGAGCTTGGCGGCGCGGGCGGCTTCCATCACCTCCTGCAGCGGGATCAGCTTCTCGGCCTTCAGCCCCGTGTCGAAGTGCGCCGACTGCGGGCAGTAGGCGCAGTCCTCCTCGCAGCCGCCGGTCTTGATGGACAGCAGCGTGGACAGCTGCACCGCGTTGGCGTCGAAGTGCTCGCGGTGCACCTGCTGCGCACGGAAGAGCAGGTCGTTGAAGGGCAGATCGAACAGCGCCACGATCTCGGCCACGGTCCAGGGCTTGGCCTGGCGGCGGTCGGCGTCGGCGGTCGGGGTGAGCGTCTGGATCTGGTTCATGCGTGTTCGGTCAGCAGGGCTGAGATGTCTAGACAGGCTGGCGCGGCCAGCGGGTCGGTGAGTCTTGGCAGGTGGCCGAGGCAGGGCGCCTTCAGGCCGGCCTGGAGCGAGGCGAGATTGTCGGCGACATGCGGCTGGTGGGGGTCGACGGTGTTGGCCACCCAGGCGGCAAGCCTCAGGCCCCGGGCACGGATGGCCTCGGCGGTGAGCAGCGCATGGTTGATGCAGCCCAGGCGCAGGCCGACAACGAGGATGACGGGCAGGGCCAGGTCGACGGCGAGATCGGCGGTGTCCCAGCCGTCATCCAGCGGCACGCGGAAGCCGCCGACGCCCTCGACCAGGGCGATCTCTGCCTTGGCCGCGGTCGCCCGGATGGCGTCCAGCAACGGTTCGCGCTCGATGCTGCGCCCTTCGAGCCGCGCGGCGATGTGCGGCGCGCAAGGCTCGCGGAACTGCAGCGGCCCGACGTCTGCGTCGGTGAGGCCGAGGTTCTGCGCGGCGAGCAGGGTGACCACGTCTTCGTTGACCCAGCGGCCATCGACAAAAGCCTGGCCGCGAGTGGCAAGCGCGTCGCGCCTATCAAGTCGGTGGCGGCGGGCCAG
>SEEY01000493.1 GCA_004211235.1 Rubrivivax sp. | reverse complement strand
CGCCGAAGGCCTGGCTGACCTGGCGCTTGATGAAGTCGCCCACCAGCGCGCCCGGCGCCAGGTAGCCGCCGCCGCCCAGCTCGTAGGCGCGGCTTTCCCACTGGCGCTGGAAGGCCATGCCGTCCAGCGGGTTCACGGGGCTGCCGTCGCGCTTGCCGTCCTGCCGGTAGTCCTCGGGCGTCAGGCCGACGACGATGCCGGCGTTGGCGTTGCGCTCGTTGCGCGAGTACTGGCTCATGCCGTTGGTGACGACGCGGTGTTCCTCGCTCGTCGCCGCCACCACCGTGCCCCCGGGGCACATGCAGAAGCTGTAGACGGCGCGGCCGTTCTTCGCGTGGTGGACGAGCTTGTAGTCGGCCGCACCCAGGATGGGGTTGCCGGCGCTGGCGCCGAAGCGGGCCGCGTCGATCAGGCTCTGCGGATGCTCGATGCGGTAGCCGATGGAGAAGGGCTTGGCCTCCATGTGCACACCGCGCGCATGCAGCATCTGGAAGGTGTCGCGGGCGCTGTGGCCCAGCGCGATGACGACGTGGGTGGTGTCAATCTGTTCGCCCGATTCGAGCTGCACGCCACGAACATGTTTCCCATCAGCGCCGTCCTCGAGGAGCAGGTCCGTCATCTTCTGCTGGAAGCGGATTTCGCCGCCCAGCGCCTCGATGTCGGCGCGCATCTTGATGATCATGCTGACCAGGCGGAAGGTGCCGATGTGGGGCTTGCTGACGTAGAGGATCTCGTCCGGCGCGCCGGCTTTGACGAACTCGGTCAGCACCTTGCGCGTCAAGTGGCGCGGGTCGGTGATCTGGCTCCACAGCTTGCCGTCCGAGAACGTGCCGGCGCCACCTTCGCCGAACTGCACATTGCTTTCGGGGTGGAGCTTCTGCTCACGCCACAGGCCCCAGGTGTCCTGCGTGCGTTCGCGCACCGCCTTGCCACGCTCCAGCACGATGGGACGCAGGCCCATCTGCGCCAGGATCAGCGCGGCGAACAGGCCGCAGGGCCCGAAGCCGACGACGACCGGGCGCGGGCCGGTGTACTGCCCCACCTGGGCGAGGAAGTGGTAGCCGGTGTCGGGCGTCGGGCGGACCTGGTGGTCGCCCGCGAAACGCGCCAGCACGGCGACCTCATCGACGCCGTCAGCCAGCGTGCAGTCCAGCGTGTAGACGAGCTGGATGTCGCTGCGCTTGCGTGCGTCGTAGCCGCGGCGGAAGACGTGGACGTCGGCAAGTTCGGCGTCGGCCAGCTTGAGGCGGGCCAGCACGGCGGGGCGCAGCGCGCCCTCGGCATGGCTGAGCGGCAGGCGGAGTTCGGTGATGCGGATCATGGTCGTTTGGTCAGTGTCGAGCCGACAAAAACAAACAGGCCCCGCGGGGCCTGTTGATGGTGAACCTTCGGGCGGTCAGCCCGAAATCAGCCCGAATGCGGGCGCTTGCCCGGGTTCTTCTTCGAACGGGTGTGGGCACCGCGCTCCAGGCTGCGCAGCTGGCCCTTGGGGGCCGTGAAGGTCACGCCCTTGGGCGCTTCGGGGCGGGGGGCGGCGCGGCGGTCCGCTTCGGTGATGATCTTGTTGCCCATGATGGCTCCAGTAGAACTAGCCCACAACAGGGGCAAAACGAGGAAAGGGCGGAGTTTAGCCTGTTGCGCGCAGCCAGTCTTCCAGCGCCGGCAGATCCATCGGCCGGGCCAGCAGATAGCCCTGGATCAGATCGCAGCCGCAGCGGCCGATGACAGCCAGTTCCGCCTCGTTCTCCACGCCCTCGGCCGTCACCGTCAGCCCCAGGCCCTGGCCGACGCCGACGATGGATTTCAGCAGTGCTTCGCGGCGCGGGTCGGTGTTGACGTCCTGGACAAAGCTGCGGTCGATCTTCAGCTCATCCACCGGCAGGTGCTGCAGGTAGGCCAGGGACGACTGCCCGGTGCCGAAGTCGTCGATGGCCAGGCGCACGCCCCAGCTCTTCAGCGCGTGCAGCACGGCGATGGGGTCGGTGCCGCTGGACATCAGCCCCGTCTCGGTCACCTCCAGCTGCAGCTGCCCCGGGTCGACGCGGTACTCGGCCAGCAGCGCGGCCAGGCGGGCGGGCAGGGTCTGGTCCTGGATGTCGAGCGTCGAGATGTTGACGGCGATGTAGATCGGCGCCAGGCCGGCGGCCTCGCGGTCGGCCAGCGTCCGGACCGCGCGCGCGAGCATCCAGTCGGTGATCTGGCGGATGCGGCCGCTGCGCTCGGCGAAGGGAATGAAGTCGGCCGGCGGCAGCCAGCCGCGCTGGGGGTGCAGCCAGCGCACCAGCGCCTCGGCGCCGACGATCTGGCCGGTCTTCAGGTCGCGCTTGGGCTGCAGGAACTGGCGCAGCTGGTCCTGCTGGATGGCGGCCGCCAGGTCGGACAGCAGGCTCAGGTGCAGGGCCCGCGCGGCCTCGGCGCCGGGGTTGTAGACGGACACCGGCTGGCGCAGCCGCTTGGCCTCGAACATCGCCTGCTCGGCGCGGCGCAGCAGCGTCTCGGTGTCGCCGGCGTGGTCGGGCCAGTGCGCCACGCCGAGCGACACGGACAGGTCCAGGGACTGGCCTTGCCAGGAAAGCTTGTGCTCGACCTCCTCGCGCAGCTGGGCGGCCAGCGCAGCGCCGTGCTCCAGCAGCGCCACCGGCGCCAGCGCCGCGAACGTGCCGCCGGCCAGCCGGCCATAGGCGGCGGCGCCGTCGTCGAACAGCGAGGCCAGCTTGTCCGCCGCACCGCGCAGCAGCGCGTCGCCGGCATCGAAGCCGAGCACGCCGTTGACGGCCTTCAGGCGGTCCACATCGAAGCAGATCAGTGCCGCCAGCTCGCTGCGCTCGGCCAGGCTGGCCAGCAGGCGGTTGCCGTCGGCCACGAAGCGGTTGCGCTGCGGCAGGCCGGTGAGGATGTCGATGTCGGCCAGGCGGCGCAGCTCCGCCTCCCGCTCGCCCACGGCCGCAGCCATCGTGTTCATGGCCTGGGCCATGTGGCCCAGCTCGTCGGCGGAATCGACGTCGATGCGCTGACCGTACTGGCCCTGGGCGATCAGCTCGGCCCCAGCCTCGGCCCGCTTGAGCGGGTTGACGATGGAGCGCGTGACGCTCACGGCCAACGTGGCGCCAGCGAGCAGTGCGCCGATGCACAGCGCCAGCACGCCGCCACGGTCGTTGTCGATCTGCTCGCGCAGCTCGCGCGCCTTGGCCGTGCCGGCGCGTTCTTCGCTGGCCGCGAGCTGGTGAATGGCGCCGACGAACTGCGACAGCGCCGATTCCGTGTCGCCGCCGAGCATGGCTCGCGCGGCCTGAAAGTCGTCCTGCTCGATGAGGTTGCGCACCTCCACGTAGGCAGCGCGGTAGTCGGCCAGGCGCTGGCTGACTTCGACGAGGCGCGCGCTGCGCGGCCCGGCCGGCAGCACGATGGACAGGCGTTGCATGGCATCGTCCAGCCGCGCGTTCGCGGAGACGATCTCCGGGTAGGCGGCGATGCGCAGCTCGTCGTCCGGGCTCATCAGCACGAGCAGCTTGCGCGCGACGGCCTCGGCGTTGCGGTTGATCTCGTTGACCGAGTCGCGGATGGCGGCCTGCTCGTCGACGATCTGGTTCAGCGCGTCGGACAGGCCGGTCAGCCGGTAC
>SEEY01000022.1 GCA_004211235.1 Rubrivivax sp. | reverse complement strand
ACCCTTCACCGCCTGCAGGTCGGCATCGACCTGCAGGCGGTGAAGGGTGATGCGGGCGGTGGACATGGACAGGCTCCTGAGGCGAGGACAAGAATTGACCTGCATCTTGCCTCCACGCGCGGTCGCATTTGCTGCAGTGCACGCAAAGCATTCCGTGGCTCAAACGCATGAATCGGGTGGGTGAACCCCAGGTTTGCCCCCTGAGCCCAGCACAATCCCGCCATGGACAAGCTCAAGCAGATCGAGTCCTTCGTGCTCGTGGCCGCCAAGGGCAGCCTGACTGCCGCGGCCCAGGTCGAGGGCGTGGCGCCGGCCGTCATGGGTCGGCGCATGGATGCGCTGGAGGGGCGGCTGGGCGTCAAGCTGATGCTGCGCACGACCCGCCGGCTGACGCTGACGCCCGAGGGCCAGGCCTTTCTGGAAGACTGCCAGCGCCTCGTCGCCGCGCTCGCGGACGCCGAAGCCGCGGTGAGCGTCGGCGGGCTGAAAGCCAGCGGCCATCTGCGCGTGACGGCGCCGGCCGGCTTTGGCCGCCGCCACGTGGCGCCGCTGGTGCCGTCCTTCCTGGCCGAACACGCCGAGCTGAGCCTGTCGCTGAACCTCAGCGACCGCGTCGTCGACATCGTCCACGAAGGCTTCGACTGCGCCGTGCGCGTCGGCGACCTGCCGGACTCCAGCCTCGTCAGCACGCGCCTGGCCGACAACCGGCGCCTGTGCGTCGCCGCACCCGGCTACCTCAAGCGCGCCGGCACGCCCAGGCATCCGGACGAACTCGGCCGCCACGCCTGCCTGACGCTCAGCTCCGAGGCCAGCCAGGTGCGCGGCTGGGCCTTCCAGGTCGACGGCGGCGTGCAGCACCTGCGGCCGGCGGGGCGGCTGGACTGCAGCGACGGCCAGGTGCTGCACGACTGGTGCGTGGCGGGCCTGGGCCTGGCCTGGCGCAGCACCTGGGAGGTCGAGGCCGATCTGGCGAGCGGCCGGCTGGTCAGCGTGCTGGACGACTTTGCCGCGCCGCCCAACGGCATCTACGCGGTGTTTCCGCGCTCACGCCATCTGCCGCTGCGCACGCGGCTGTGGGTGGAACATCTGCGTGCGCATTACGGGCGTGCCGACTACTGGCGCGGGTGAACGCGAACGACGGCGCGATCAGTCGAATCCGGCGAAGTAGGAGCGGATGCCGTCTCGGTGTTGCAAGACCAAGTTCTTGCCATCTGCGTCCATCGTCACGACCCGACAGATGGACGAGTCGATGTTCGGGCCGGCGAAGTCGAAGGCAACGCTCCATCCTGTGGGCCCGTCTTCGCCATCTGATTTGACCCCGATGGCTTTGGGCTTCAGGCTGTTGAACCGCAGCGAGAGCTGCTCCTCGCGGCTGCTGCCCAGTTCAAGGGACTCTGGTGCGAGTGCTGCGTTGACTTGCTCGCGCGGCAATGTCGTGTAGCCGTTCTTTGCAATGAAGCTTTCTGCCAGTGCCACGGCGGCATTCTTCGAGATCGTCTCAGCGTGCGCAGGCAAGACGAAGGGCGAGGCCACGAAGGCGAAGACGATTCGACGACGAAACGCGCTTTGCATGCAGTCGCCGCTCAATCGGCAAATTGCACCTTGGCGCGCTGCTTCACCCAGGCCTCGAAGCGGCCGCCATAGACCTCCTCGACATGGTTGCGCTTGACCTTGAAGGTCGGCGTGATGAAGCCGTTGTCCACGGTCCACGGCGTCTTGATGAGCACCAGCGTGTCGAGCTGCTCGTGCGGGTCGAGCCTGGCGTTGATGGCGGCCAGGTGCTGGCCCAGCTCGGCCTGCAGCCCGGCCGCGTCGGCACTGGCGCGCGCCAGGCCCTGCGGCGACAACATGGCGATGCCCAGCGGCTGGTTCAGGTTGGCGCCGGCCACGCAGCAGGCCTCGATGGCGGGGTTCATGCCCAGCCGGTCCTCGATGGGCGCCGGGGCGACGTACTTGCCCTTGCTCGTCTTGAACAGGTCCTTCACGCGGCCGGTGATGCGCACGCAGCCTTCGGCGTCCTGCGTCACCTTGTCGCCGGTGCGCAGCCAGCCGTCGGCGGTCAGCGCATCGGCGCTCAGGCCCGGCTCCTTGTAGTAGCCGATCATCAGCGCCGGGCTGCGCATCTGCAGCTCGCCGGTGGCCGGGTCGATGCGCGTCTGCACGCCGTCGTAGGCCGGGCCCACGGTGCCGCGCTGGTTCCTGCCCGGCAGCGTCATGTGCGACAGCGCCAGGTTCTCGGTCATGCCGTAGCCCTCGTTGATGTGCAGCCCGAGCGTGCCGTACCACTCCAGCAGCGCCACCGGCATGGGCGCGGCGCCGCCGACGGCGATGCGGCACTGGTCCAGCCCCAGCGCCTTGAGCACCTTGCGCCGAACCAGCCCGCCGATGATCGGCAGGCGCAGCAGCTTGTTCATCTTCTCGGCCGGCATCCGGGCCTGCACCCCCTGCTGGAACTTGACCCACAGCCGCGGCACGCTGAAGAAGATCGTCGGCCGCGAGCGCTGCAGGTCGGCCGTGAAGGTCTCCAGCGACTCGGCGAAGAACACCTTGAGCCCGACCTTCAGCCACGCATGCTCGATGAGCACGCGTTCGGCCACGTGGGCGAGTGGCAGATAGGACAGCATGCGGTCGCCAGCGCTCATCGGGAAGCGCTCCAGGCCTTCCGCAATGGCCCAGGCGAAGGCGCCGAAGTTGTGCATCACACCCTTCGGGTTGCCGGTCGTGCCCGAGGTGTAGATCAGCGTGCACAGCTCACCCGCCGCACGCGTCGGCTCGCCCTGCAGCGGCTCGGTGCGGGCGCAGATGGCGTCCCAGCTCTCATAGGTCTGCTTCGCATCGCCCGGCGAGAGCGAATAGCTGGCGCCGGGCAGGCCGGCCGGCACGCCGGGCTTCATGCCAGCCCAGCCGTCCAGCTTGCCGAGAAAAATGAAGCGCGCTTCGCTGTGCGCCAGGATCTGCGCAATCGTCTCGGCCGCCAGGGTCGGGTACAGCGGCACGCTGACATAACCGGCCATCCAGATGGCGAGGTCGCTCATCAGCCACCAGGCGCAGTTCTTGGACAGGATGGCCACCTTGGCGTCGGCCGGCCAGCCTTCGGCGGCGCCCCTGGCCTTCAGGAAGGCCGCCATGCGCCGCACCTCGTCGCCCACCTGAGCCCAGGTGAAATCCTTGACCTCCGTGCCGCCCATCGGCTGGGTCAGTGTGACGCTGCTGCCGGCGCTGCGCTCCCAGTGGTACAGGCGTTGCAGGGCGAGCTGGTCGGCGGCGATGGTGGCCATGGGGTCTCCGGGGGGCTTCTTGTGCGGGACCCGCGAACTTACCCGCGCCGTTTGCCTGCTTCGCTACGGGAAAACGCTTTTTGGCGTGACGCCCGGCCGATTTCGCTAGGGCGGCCACTCTAGGAAACGCCCGCCGCAGCCTAGAAGCGCCAGTCGCAATCGCCCGGCAGGCCCGCCGGCAACCGCGCCACGACGCCGGCCAGCGGATGCGGTGCGGGCGTGAGCGAGGCCAGGCCCACCGGCCGGGCCGCCTCGGCGCGGGCCGCCGCCTCGGCCCAGGGCTGGCCGGCGGCGCGCAGCGCGCAGGCGTGCTGCAGCCGTGCCGTCCACTCGGGCAGGCCCTGGGGTTCGGGCAGGGCGTCGAAATAGGCGATGCGTTCGCGCGTGGCGGCCAGCCACGCGGCGGGGGTGCCGGCCAGGCGCGCCTCGAACAGGGCGATGCGCGTCAGCGCGTTGCGCGCCTGCGCCAACACCGGGCGCAGCGCGGCCAGGCGCGCCTGCAGCTCGCGGCCCAGCGCCTGGCCGGCCGCGCCGGCGCCGGGCGCGAGCGCGACGCGGCCGAGCATCAGCAGGCCGTCCGCACGGCGCACATCGCGGATCAGCGCGGCAGCGTCCAGCCCCGCCAGCGCCTGCGTGGCTGCCTGCACCGCCGCAGCATCGGCGCCGCCGGCGGCCAGCACGCGGGCCTCCAGCAACTGGATGCGCCGCAACTGGCCGGTGACGGCGTCGTCTGCGCCGGCCGCCTCGGTGTCGGCCTGGGCCTGGCTCAACTGCGCCAGCGCGGCGCCGAACTCGCCGAGCTGCTGCAGGTAGATGGCGAGCTGCTGGCGCATCAGCGTGCTGGCGTGGTTGCCGGGGCGGGCCATCGCGTCCCAGCGGCGGATCTGGCCGTCGCTGCGCGCCGTGGCCGCTGCTGCGCTCTCGGCAGCGCGCTTCCAGTGCACGAAGCCGTAGTTGCGCTCCAGCACGAGGGCATTGCGCAGGCGGCCAGGCTCCGTGGCCGCCCAGAACGGCCGGGTCGCCTCGAGCGCGTGCTCGGCCTCGGCCAGGCGGCCCTGCTGCACGAACAGCACGCTCTCCTGCGTGGCGAAACGGGCGCGCTCGAAATCGTCCGTCGCGTTGATCGCCTCGTTGGCGCGCCGCGCGATGGCGAACTCGCGCTCCGCGTCGGCGAAGCGGCCCAGCCGCGCATAGGCGCCCAGCAGCTGCAGGCGCAGGTCGTAGCTGTCCTGGCTCAGCAGGCCGTAGCGGCTGTCCCAGCGCGGCAGCAGCGGCGCCAGCAGGTCGATCACGGGCTGCGCGCTGGCCACGGCGGTGTGCACCGCAGCCAGCACGAGCGTGGCGTCCTCGGTGCGCGGGTCGGTCTCGCCGAAGGCCTGGCGTGCCAGCTGCAGGCGCTGCTCCGCCAGCGGCGCGGCAACGTCGAAGCGCTGCAGCGCGAAGTAGGTCCGGGCCAGCGTCTGCAGGATGCGGTCCTTCACCTCCGGCTGGTCGTTGAAGCGCGTGCGCAGCTCCTCGCGCTTGCGGTCGAGCAGCTCGACGACGGTGGGCTGGCGGCCGCCGTTCTGGTCGGGGCTGGCGGCGCCGAGCAGCTCGGCGAAATAACTCGTCACCTGGTCCGACTGGCGCGCCGCCGCCTGCGCCTGGCCGCGCTGCCACAGGCTCACCGCCAGGCCCAGGCTCAGCGCCGCGAAGACGAGGCTGCCGCCGATGGCGAAGGCCGCGTTGCGCCGCGCCCAGAGGTACAGGCGGTGGCGCCAGTCCTCGCGCCGCACGCTGACGGGCCGCTGCGTCAGCCAGCGCTCCAGGTCATCGATCAGCGCGCCGACGCTGGCGTAGCGCTCGGCCGGGTTTTTGCGCAAGGCCTTGGCAACGACCGCCTCCAGGTCGCCCGCGGCGCGGTGCGCATCGGGCGGGCGGCCGGGGCCGGCTTCGAGCGTGCCCGTGTCGTCGGGCTGGTCCAGCGTCTGGCGCAGGCGCTTGGCTTCGCCGTGCAGCACCGCATGCTCCAGCGCCGTGCGGCTCTGGCCGCGCCGGCCGAACGGCAGCCGGCCCGTGGCCAGCTCGTGCAGCATGACGCCGAGCGAATAGATGTCCGCCGCCACGCCGATGGCGCCGCCGGTGATCTGCTCCGGCGCCGCATAGGCCGGCGTCATGCGCCGGCCGGTGATCTGCGTCAGGGCGTTGTCGGCCTGCTGGCCCGAGTCGTCCAGCAGGCCGGCGATGCCGAAGTCCAGCAGCTTGGGCGAGCCCTGCTCGTCGACGACGACATTGCTGGGCTTGAGGTCGCGGTGGACGATGAGTTGCGCATGCGCGTACTCCACGGCGCTGGCGACGCTCACCAGCAGCGCCACCCGCTCGGCGAGCGGCCGGCCACGTACATGGTCCGACAGCATCTGGCCCGCCACGTACTCCAGCACCAGGAAAGCCTGGCCGTCCTTCTCGCCGGCATCCAGCAGCCGGGCGATGCCGGCATGGGCCAGCCGGCCGAGCAGCGCCCGCTCGCGCGCGAACCGTGCCGCCAGCCCCGCGCCGGCCACGTCGGTGCGCAGCAGCTTGATGGCCGCCTCGCCCTGGTAGAGGCCGTCGGCCCGCTCGGCCCGCCAGACCTGGCCCATGCCGCCCTCGCCCAGCAGCTCCGCCAGGCACCAGGCGCCGAAGCGGTCACCGGCCTTGGGTGCATCGGCCGCCGGCCCGGCCGGCTCCGCCAGCACGCCGGCCAGCTGGCGCTGGAAGTCGAAGATGCTGGCCGCCGTCACCGGGCCGTCCTCGGGCAGCTCCGCCAGCATGCGCGACAGCTGCGCCGCCTGCTCGGTCGGCAGCGTCGCCAGCCGCGCCTGGCGCTCGACGGGCGAGAGGTCGGCGAGTTCGTCGAACAGCGCGGACAGCCGCTGCCATTCAGCTTGCCGCATCAGTGGAAACTTCCGGGCCGAGCGCCGGGCCGCTCCCAAGCCGGCCCGTCCTGGCGATGTGCTTGGCGGTCAATCCGCCAAGCATCGCCGTCCCCTCGGGGGACCGGCCAAGGTATGCCTTGGGCGAGGGGCTCCATACCTTCAGTAGGTGGTGTTGGGCGAGTCGCCGAGCAGCGCCTGCAGCAGCGCCCGGGCCTTCAAAAGCTCGCGGTTGACGCTGCGCGTGGAGACGTCGCGCAGCGCCGCCACCTCGGCGATGGACAGGCCCGCGAAGCCGATCATCTCGATCAGCTCGTACAGGCCCTTGTCCAGCTCGTGCATGCGCGCGAGCGCCTGGTCCAGGCCGATCAGGTCGACGGCCTGGCTCTGCACGGCGGCCACGTCGTCCGCCGCCGACATCGTCACCATGACGGCATCGCCGCCGCGCTTGTCGCGGCCCTCGGTGCGCAGGTGGTCGATGACGACCGATCTCAGCACGCGGCCGACGTAGGCGAAGAACTGGCCCCGCGTGTCGCCCTGCAGGCCCTGCTGGTCGGCCATGCGCAGGAAGCCCTCGTGCACCAGGGCTGTCGTGTCCAGCCCCGGCACGCGGCCGTTGGTACCGCTCTGCGCCAGGCGCATGCGGGCAACGCGCTTGATCTCGGGGTAGAGCACCGCATAGAGCTGCTGCAGCGACGCACCGTCGCCGCGCGCGGTGCCGGCGAGCAGCTCGGTGATCGCGGGCGACGTCACCACGTCAGTCTTCCTGGAAGGCGGCCAGCGCGGCAGTGATGTCGGCCTCGGGCGCCTCGCGCTGCACCGGCGCGTCGGCGGTCAGCGCCGCAGAGCCTTCCTTTTTCAGCCGCGCGACCCACTGGCCGGCCTCGCGGCCCTGCTCGAAACCGCTGCTCTGCAGCAGCAGCTCGCCGGCCGCCGACAGCAGCTTGAAGTAGAACTTCCCGTCCGCCTCGCGGTACTGCTTGAAGACCGGCAGCGCGGCCTTTTCGGCCTTGAGGACGGCCGTGGCCGCGGTCGAGGTGTAGGGCCGCAGGCCGACGGCCTCGCGCAGCGTCTTCAGGAAGGGCGCCGCGATGGCACGTGCCTTGGCCGCACCAGCTTGCAGGATGGCTTCGAGCTCCGCGGGGTTGGCCATCAGCGCTTCATAGCGCGCCCGCATCGGGCCGATCTGGCCTTCGATCAGGCTGACGAGCTGCTGCTTGGCCTCGCCCCAGCCGAGGCCGGCGCGCAGCGAAGCGCGGAAGGCGGCGCGCTGCTCGGGCGTGGCAAAGGCATCGTAGATGGTGACCAGCGCCTGGCCCTCCGGCTCCTTCGGCTCGCCCGGCAGCTTGCTGTCGGTGACGATGCGCGCCACCGCGTCCTGCAAGGCCTTGGCGCCGCCTTCGAAGAGCGGGATGACGTTGTCATAGCTCTTGCTCATCTTGCGGCCGTCCAGGCCGGGCAGCAGCTCCATCTCGGCATCGGTCACCGCCTCCGGCAGCGTGAACAACTCGCGGCCCTGGCCGAACAGGTGGTTGAAGCGCTGGCCGACGTCGCGCGCCATCTCGATGTGCTGCACCTGGTCCTTGCCCACCGGCACCTTGTGCGCGTTGAACATCAGGATGTCGGCTGCCATCAGCACCGGGTAGCTGAAGAGGCCGAGGCTGACGTTGGCATCCGGCTCCTCGCCGGCGGCGACGGCCGCGTCCACGGCGGCCTTGTAGGCATGCGCGCGGTTCATCTGGCCCTTGGCCGTGACGCAGGTCAGCAGCCAGGTCAGCTCGGGGATCTCGGGGATGTCGCTCTGGCGGTAGAGCGTCACGCGGTCGGTGTCCAGCCCGGCGGCGACCCAGGTGGCGGCGATGGCGCGGCTGGAGCGGGCGATGCGGTCCGGCTCGTCGCACTTGATCAGCGCGTGGAAGTCGGCCATGAAGAAGAAGCTTTCCACGCCGGGTGCACGGCTGGCCGCAATGGCCGGGCGGATCGCGCCGACATAGTTGCCGAGGTGCAGGGTGCCGGTGGTGGTGATGCCGGTCAGGACGCGGTGGGACATGTCAGGGCTGAAAGGGAATCAGCCCGGATTGTGGCGTCTGACGCCGTCAGTTTCGTTTGCGCGAGGGCGGCGCGGCGACGGACGCCCGCCAGGTGACGGAGATGTCGAACTGCCGCAAGACCGGCAGGTCGGTGTCGTAGCAGCGGTTCAGCAGCCAGTGCAGGCCGGCCAGCGCCACCTCGCGGCTGGGAATGTGCACCGACGTCAGGCGTGGCGCCGCGAATTCGGCGCTGGGCGAGTCGTCATAGCCGAGCACCGACACCTCGTGCGGCACCGACACGCCACGCTCCTGGAAGTGCGCCAGCAGGCCGATGGCCATCTCGTCATTGGCGCAGAACACCGCGCTGGGCAGGCGCTTGAGCTTGAGCAGCGTGTCGGCCGCATCCCAGCCGGCCTGGTTGGAGAAGTCGCCGGGCACGGTCAGCACCTTGGCCACGTCATGTCCGCGCTGCGCCAGCTCGCCCATGAAGCCGGCCAGCCGCGCAACGTTGTCGGGCGAGGTGGTCGGGCCGGAGACGACGGCGATCTCCTTGTGCTTGTGCTGCAGCAGCGCGCGCGCCGCCTGCACGCCGCCCTGCACGTGGTCGGCCGTGAAGCACTGCTCCTTGATGCGGTCGAAGTGGCGGTTCAGCACGGCGACCTGGCGCGCCGCCGGGCCGAGGGCCTTGATGTCCTCGTCGAGCATCGCGTTGGACAGCACGATCAGGCCGTCGCAGTCGCGGTCGAGCAGGAAGCGCATCGCGTCGTTGGTTTCCTTGCGCTCGTCCTCGATGCCCTCGCCGAAGGCCACCACCATGTGCAGCCCTTTGGCGCGCAGCACGAGGTCGATGACGCGCAGGATCGGCGTGTAGTAGGTGCCGCGCAGGAAAGGGATGTAGACGCCGATCAGCTTGGACGTGCCGTTGCCCAGCGAGCGCGCCGCGTGCGACGGGCGGAACTTCAGCTGAGCGATGACCTTGCGCACGCGCTCGGCCGTGGCGGGCGCCACGGAACCGTTTCCACTGATGACGCGCGAGGCGGTGCCCACGCCCACGCCGGCCAGTCGCGCTACGTCCTTGATCGTTGTCATTTGTCCCTCTCGCCCTCTGCGAAGGATTGAATCACAGGGGGCAGATCGGTGCGGGGTCGGCGGGCTCGGGCAGCTTCCCGGTGGCTTGCGTCTCCTTGCCGCTCAAGCCGCCGCCGACCGGCCACCACGGGCGGGTCTCATGCGCGCTGAACTGGCAGGGCCCGCTGGGCCAGGGGAAGGACAGGCGGCCGGTGAAGCCGGGCCAGGGCCTGCCGTCGGCCGGTGCGACGAGCAGGTCCGCCAGCCCCGCACCCTCTGTGCCGGGCAGCCAGGCGGCGATGAAGGCATCGCTCTTGTTGGCGAGGTCGTTCACATAGAGCGGCCGGCCCGAATAGAGCAGCGTGATGACCGGCTTGCCGCGGCCGGCCACGCGCTGCAGCACGGCCAGGTCCTGCGGATGGCGCTTGCTGTGGCGCAGGTTCTCGGTGAGCCGCACGTCGCCCTCGCCCTCGGCATAGGGCGTCTCGGCCAGCACGGCGACGACGGCGTCGAAGCGGGTCGGGTCCTCCCGGCTGCCGTCGGCATCGAAGACGACCTGGCTAGCGCCGAGGCGCTGGCGCAGCGCGGTCAGCAGCGACGTGGCCGCGGGAAAGTCGGCATGGGTCGTGTCGCGGCCCTGCCAGGTGATGCTCCAGCCGCCGGCCTGGTGGGGCAGGCTGTCGGCCGCCGCACCGACGACGAGCACACGCGCCGTGGCCGGCAGCGGCAGCAAGCCCGGCTTGTGCTTGAGCAGCACCAGCGACTCGCGCACCGCTCGACGGGCCAGTTCGGGCGCCTGCATCGCCTCGACCGTGGCGGGCACGGCGGTCGGCACGCTCATGCTGAACTTGACGCGCAGGATGCGGCGCACCGCATCGTCCAGGCGCGCCATCGGGATGCGGCCCTGCTCGACGGCGCGCACGGTGTTGGCGTGGAACGCTTTCCACTCGAAGGGCACCATGACGACATCGATGCCGGCGTTGATGGCCTCGGGGCAGTCATCGTTGCTGCAGCCGGGGATCTGGCCGATGCCGTCCCAGTCGCTGACGATCAGGCCGTCGAAGGCCAGGCGCTCTTTCAGCACGTCGGTCAGCAGCAGCTTGTTGCCATGCATTTTGCCGTGGGCGGTGTAGCTGGCGGTGTCGGTCCAGCTGCTGAAGGAGGCCATGGCCGTCAGCACGCCGGCGTCCAGCGCGGCCAGGTAGCCGGCGCCGTGGACGGTGGAGAGATCGGCGGGCGTGGTCTGCGCGACGCCCTGGTCGATGCCGCGGCGCGTGCCGCCGTCGGCGATGTAGTGCTTGGCCGTGGCCAGCACCCCGCGGCCGTCCTTGAGGCCGTCCTGCAGGCCTTCGATGGCGGCCTTGCCGAGCTGCGCCACGAGCGCCGGGTCGGCACCGTAGCTTTCATAGGTGCGACCCCAGCGCACGTCCTGCACGACGGCCAGCGTGGGTGCGAAGGTCCAGTGCACACCGGTGGCGCGCACGGCGCGTGCCGTGGCGCGGCCGATGTCGCGCACGAGGTCGGCGTCGCGGGTCGCGCCGAGTGCGATGTTGTGCGGGAACAGCGTCGCGCCGCGCACGTTGTTGTGGCCGTGCAGGGCGTCGGTGCCCCAGAGCAACGGGATGCCCGGCGTGGCCTGCTGCGCGGCGGCCTGGAACTGCGCGGACAGCGCCTGCCACTGCGCTGGCGTGGCCGCACGGTCCATGCCCGGCCAACCACCCCCGCCGTTCAGCACGGTGCCGATGCCGTAGTCGCGCACCTCGTCCGGCGTGATGGCGCGGATCTCGGGCTGGGTGATCTGGCCGACCTTCTGGCGCAGCGTCAGCGTCTTCAGCGCCGCCTCGACCTTCGCCTCCAGCGCCGCGTCTAGCCGGTGCGTGCGCGCCGGCCAGGCCAGCACGATGGCATCCGTGGTTTCGGTGGCGGCAGGGGCCGGGCTGGCAAGCGCAAGCAGGGCGGCAGCAAGGGTCAGGGATCGGTTCATCGTCATCGGAGGGCAGGTCGGAACGGACGCTATTGCAACAAAAAAACGTCAACCCCGGGGGCACTTCTGTTGACAAGCGCGACGGCCAGGAATTAGATTTGCGCCGCGGTTGGAACCGGTTCCAAAAAGCTGCGACTTCATCGAGAAACCGGACCAGCCCCGCGAACAAGACGAACCAGGAGACGACCGATGAACAACCCCAGCCAGCGCGCCGCCACGGCGTGCCGACCCGCGCCGCGGCTTCGCCGCACCTTCGTGGCCAGCGCCTGCGCCGGCCTGCTCGGCGCCTCCGCGCTGGCGCAGACGGCGCCCCCTGCCGAACAGAAGCTCGACACCGTCACGGTGACGGGTTTCCGCGCCAGCCTCGAGTCCTCGATCAGCACCAAGCGCAATGCCGACGCCATCGTCGAGGCGATCTCGGCCGAGGACATCGGCAAGCTGCCGGACGTGTCCATCGCCGACGCCATCTCGCGGCTGCCCGGCCTGACGGCCCAGCGCGTGGCGGGTCGCTCATCGGTCATCAGCATCCGCGGCATGGCGCCGCGCTACGGCGTCACGCTGCTGAACGGCCGCGAGATCGTCAGCACCGGCGACAACCGCTCGGTGGAGTACGACCAGTTCCCCAGCGAACTCATCAACGCCGCCACCGTCTACAAGACGCCCGACGCCAGCCTGTCGGCGCAAGGCTTGTCGGGCACCGTCAACATGAAGACGCTGCGGCCGCTCGATTTCGGCCAGACGCAGGCCGTCGTCGGCGCGCGCATCGAGCGCAATTCCAACGGCTCGCTGAACCCCGAGATCTCGGGCAACGGCAACCGGCTGAGCGCCTCCTACGTGACGCAATCGGCCGACCGCACCTTCGGCGCCGCGGTCGGCGTCGCCCACCTGGATTCGCCCAACCAGGAGAAGCATTACAAGAGCTGGTGGTGGGCCAACACCAGTGTGTGGGGCTCGCCGCTGCCCGGCACGCCGGACGATTCGGTGGCGCTGCAGGGCTTCGAGATCGGCGTCGCCTCGTCGCGCCAGAAGCGCGACGGCCTGATGGCCGTGCTCGAGTACAAGCCCGGCAACGGCCTGCACAGCACGCTCGATCTGTACTACTCCCGCTTCGACCAGACCGAGGCGCGCCGCACGGTGATGTCGGACATGGCCGTCTGGGCCGGCACCAGCTGGAGCGGCGCGCAGACCACCGTGGTGAACGGCGACAAGCTCGTCACCAGCGGCACGGTCAACAACGTCAACCCGGTCGCGCTGACGAGCTTCAACCAGCGCAAGGACGACATCCGCGCCATCGGCTGGAACAACGAGCTGAAGCTGGCCGACTGGACGCTGGCCGCGGACCTGAGCTGGTCCAAGGCCAAGCGCGACGAGCAGAACGCGGAGCTGGCGGCCGGGGCGCCGGCACGCGTCAGCCTCGGGCAGGTCGACATCGCCACCGGCGACGGCATCTCCACGTTCCATCCCACTTTCGACTACGGTGACGGCAGCAAGGTCATGCTGACCGACCCGCCCGGCTGGGGCCGCGACGGCCGCAGCCAGTTCCCCAAGGTGCGTGACCAGATCAAGGCGCTCAAGCTGTCGGCAGGCCGCAGCTTTGAGGGCTTCTTCAACAGCATCGAGGGGGGCCTGGACTACTCCGAGCGCGACAAGGACATGAACCGCACGGAGGTCTACTACAACCTCAAGAACGGCCGTGCGCCGGTGCTCATTCCGAGCGGCCTCCTGCGCACGCCGACCGATCTGTCGTTCGCCGGCAGCCCCATCCGCATGGTCAATTTCGATGTGCCAAGCGCACTCGCGGCGGCCCTTTACGACACCGCGCCGGCGGCGAATGACCAGGCGCCGGGCCGCATCTGGTCGGTGCATGAGAAGGTCACGGCGGCGCACGCCAAGGTGGGCTTCGACGCCGACTGGGGCCTGCCGATCCGCGGCAGCCTGGGCCTGCGCGTGGTGCACGCCAAGCAGTGGAGCAACGGACTGCTGTGGAACGACAAGACCCAGGCCAGCGACCCGACGAGCGCCGGCACCACCTACACCGACGTGCTGCCCAGCCTCAACCTGGCCGCGGACCTGACGGAGCGCACCGTGCTGCGCTTCGGCCTGGCCAAGGTGCTGGCGCGGCCGAACATGGAAGACATGCGCGCCGGCTTCTCCGGCATCACCGTCGGCGAGCAGGACCGCCTCTGGTCGGCCAACGGCGGCAATGCCAAGCTGGAGCCGTGGCGGGCGGACGCGGTGGACTTGTCCGTCGAGCACTACTTCAGCAAGCGCAGCTACGTGGCGGCGGCGGCCTTCCACAAGCACATCACCAATTTCGTCTACGGCCAGTCCATCCCGTTCGATTTCACCGGCTTCCCCAACCCGACGCAGTGGGTGCCGCAGAGCCCCATCGGCACGCTCAACACGCAGGCCAACGGCCAGGGCGGCATGATCGCCGGCACCGAGCTGAGCGGCTCGCTGGACGGCGGCCTGATCAGTCCGGCCTTCGATGGCATCGGCGTGTCGATGAGCTACTCCAACACGCGCAGCTCGCTGCACGAGGAGAACAACCCGAGCAAACCGCTGGACGGCCTGTCCGGCGTGGCGACCAACTTCACCGTCTACTACGAGCGCAACGGCATCTCGGCGCGCATCGGCAGCCGGCATCGTTCGCCCTTCGTGACGACGGTGCGTGGCACCTTCGGCGAGAACGTGCCCAGCATGATCCTCGGCGAGACCATCATCGACGCGCAGATCGGCTACGCCTTCGAGACCGGCGCCTTCAAGGGCCTGTCGCTGACGCTGCAGGTCAACAATCTGCGCGACCGGCCCTACCGCACCCGGGTGGGCATCTCGTCCGGCGCGAGCGATCCGAACTCGACGCTGCCCGAGCGCTTCACGTCCTACGGCCGCCAGATGCTGTTCGGCGGCACCTATAAATTCTGACCCTGACCCCATTTTTCCGAACGCCCATGAGCCTAGCCAACGCCCCCAAACGCCAAGACTTCCCCGCCGACTTCCGCTGGGGCGTGTCCACCTCGTCCTTCCAGATCGAGGGCGCTGGCCAGGAAGACGGCAAGGGGGAGTCGATCTGGGACCGCTTTTGCAAGCAGCCGGGCCGCATCCGCGACGGCTCGGACGCGCTGGTGGCCTGCGACCACTACCACCGCTATCCACAGGACCTGGACATGGCGAAGCAGCTGGGCGTCAACGCCTACCGCTTCTCCATCGCCTGGCCGCGCATCCTGCCCACGGGACGCGGCACCGTGAACGAGGCCGGACTGGCCTTCTACGACCGGCTGGTGGACGCGATGCTGGAGCGCGGCCTCGACCCGTGGTGCACGCTCTACCACTGGGATCTGCCGCAGGCGCTGCAGGAACAGGGCGGCTGGCTGACGCGTGACACCGTCGCGGCCTTTGTCGAGTACGCCGACGTCGTCACGCGCCGCCTGGGTGACCGCGTCAAGCACTGGATCACGCACAACGAGCCCTGGTGCTCCTGCATGATGGGCTACTGGGAAAACATCCACGCGCCCGGCGGCACCAGCCTCACCGATGCCTTGCAGGCGAGCCACCATGTGCTGCTGTCTCACGGCCAGGCGATTCCCGTCATTCGCCGCAACGTCTCCGGAGCCGACATCGGCATCACGCTGAGCCTGCATCCCATCACTGCCGCCAGCGATAGCGCCGCCGATCGGGCCGCGCTAACGCGCCATGACGGCCTGCGCAACCGCTGGTTCCTCGACCCGCTGTTCGGCCGCGGTTATCCGGCGGACACACTGGAACTCGTCGGCGACGCTGCGCCCACCGTGCTCGCGGGTGACCTCGAAGCCATCGCCACGCCAACGGATTTCCTCGGCGTGAACTACTACTTCCCCGAGATGGTGAAGGACGACGCGGCCGGTGGCCCGATGCGCGCGAGCCTCGTCGACAAGGAGGGCGTCGAGCGCACCGGCTTCGGCTGGGAGATCTCGCCGCAGGGCCTCGTCGATCTGCTGACGCGCCTGCAGCGCGACTACAACCCGGCCGTCATCCAGCTCACCGAGAACGGTTCCACTTTCGAGGACGTGCTGACGCCCGACGGCCGCGTGCACGACAAGGAGCGGCTGTCCTATCTGCAGCGCCACCTCGGCGCGCTGAAGGTCGCTGTGGACGCCGGCGTGCCCGTCAAGGGCTACTTCGCCTGGAGCCTGCTGGACAACTTCGAGTGGGCCGAGGGCTATCTGCGCCGCTTCGGCATTGCCTATGTGGACTACGCCACGCAGCAGCGCACGCTGAAGGACAGCGGCCTCTGGTACGGCCAGTTC
>SEEY01000492.1 GCA_004211235.1 Rubrivivax sp. | reverse complement strand
GGTTGGTCGACAGGCCGGTGGCGAAGTTGTCCGAGCGGCCCGAGAAGTACTGGGTGCTGCCGGCGGTCAGCGTGTTGCTGTTGACGAGACCGGTGAGGGTCGGAGCCGTGGCGCCGTAGTTCAGCGCTGTCGGGCTGGACAGCAGCGTCGTGGCCTTCAATGTCGTCTGGACGGTGAAGGGCAGGGCCGCGCCGGGCGTGGCGACCAGGTCGAGCTGCAGCGTGTGGAAGCGGCCGATGAAGGACGTGGTGTTGTCGACCGTGGCACCGAAGGCGGTGTTGTTGATCCAAGCAGCCGCGTTCGGGCCGCGGTCCGGCAGGGCCAGGAAGGTATTGCCACCGGCCCAGGCGAGCGCGGAGCCGACGCCGCCGAGCTGGTTGGCGGCAATGCCGCTTTCGAGGGAGTAGTTCAGGCCGGACAGGTCGCTGATGGTGCCGCTCAGCGAGCCCATGCCGATGAGCACCGGCTCAGCCGCGCGGGAGGGGGCGGCCAGGGCCAGCAGGGCGCTGGCGAGCACGGTGGAAAGAAGGCTGGGGCGCATCGCGAATCTCCGGGAATGTTTGGAAAACCCGCGATGCTGGCCGGCCGGTATGACGCCGTCGTGACGGATGTCACGAACAGCGTCTGCGCGCCGGTTGTCAGACGATGGTCAGCGTCACGTCGACGTTGCCGCGCGTCGCGTTGGAGTAGGGGCAGACCTCATGCGCCGTCTTCACCAGCTCTTCCAGCTGCGCGCGCTCCATGCCCGGCACCGAAATCTTCATGTCGACCTGGATGCCGAAGGCGCCCGGCTTGTTGGCGTGCGGGCCGATGGCCACGTCGCTGGTGATCGACACCTCGGCGGGCAGGCTGATCTTCTGCTTGCCGGCAACCGCCTTCATGGCGCCGATGAAGCAGGCGGAGTAGCCCGCTGCGAACAGCTGCTCGGGGTTGGTGCCGACGGCGCCGTTGCCGCCGAGTTCCTTGGGCGTGGTCAGCGCCAGGTCCAGCACGCCGTCGGACGACTTGGCGGTGCCGGCGCGGCCACCGGTGGCGGTGGCGGTGGCGGTGTAGAGGGCTTTTTCGATGGCCATGGGGGCTCCTTTGGGGTGGTGGTGGGCGGGGGAAATCAGTCGCCGCTCGCCTTGGCGAACTGGGCGCGCAGTTCGTGCAGACGCTGTGTGAGGGAAACGAGTTCGTCGAGCTCGCAGGCGCTGGCGCAGGCGAGCTGTTCGGGAATGTCCATCGCCCGGGCGCGCAGCTTGCGGCCGGCGGACGTGAGGTAGAGGTCGACCCGGCGTTCGTCGTCGCTGGCGCGGCGGCGTTCGACATGGCCCAGTGCTTCGAGGCGCTTGAGCAGCGGCGTCAGCGTGCCGGAGTCGAGCGACAGGCGCTGGCCGAGCTGGCCGATGCTCAGGTGCTGGGCAGGCTTCTGGCCGAGGTCGTCCGCCTCCCACAGCACCAGCATGACGAGGTATTGCGGGTAGGTCAGGCCCAGCGGCGCGAGCAGCGGCTTGTAGAGCTTGGTCATGGCCAGCGAGCTGCTGTAGAGGGCGAAGCACAGCTGGCGGTCGAGCTGCAGCCACTTCGCACGCGGATCGAGCGCGGCGCTTGCGGTGGAAGAAGACTTGCTGCGTGCCATGGCCGTAAATGTAGGTCGCAATTAAATTGCGTACAACTTAAATGGTCTTTGCCATCGTCCTGTGGGTGACAAGGCACGCTATGTCCATCTGCGAGGATGCGCCACCCCCAAACGGTAGAGGAGAGGAACGATGCAGACGGTCGCAATCGTGCTGGCGGCGCTCGTGGCGCTGCTGCACGTGTACATCCTGGTGCTGGAAATGTTCCTCTGGACGAAGCCCATGGGGCGCAAGGCCTTCGGCCTGAAGGCCGACTTTGCCGAGCAGAGCAAGACGCTGGCGGCCAACCAGGGGCTCTACAACGGCTTCCTCGCCGCGGGGCTCGCGTGGGGCCTGGCGCAGGGCGCCGCGGGTGCGGGCAGGCCCTGGCTGGTGTTCTTCCTCGGTTGCGTCGTCGTGGCCGGCGTGTTCGGCGCTGCCACCGCGTCGAGGAAGATCCTGTTCGTGCAGGCGCTGCCGGGCGCGGTGGCCCTGGCAGCGGTGTTGCTCAGCTGAAGTTTGGAGGGGCGCTCAGCCCAGCGCCTCGATCTGCTCGCCCAGTTCAAGCCAGCGGGCTTCGTCGGCTTCGAGCTGGTCGGAGATCGCCTTCAGCCGCTTGCCCATCTCGGCGATGGCGGACGCAGCCGCGCCTTCGGCGAGCTGGGCCTCGATGCCGGCGCGTTCGGTGGCGAGCGCATGCATGCGCTTGTCGATCTGCTCCATCTCCTTGCGCAGCGGCCGGGTCTGGTCGGCCAGCTTGGCGCGCGCCTGGCCCGAGGCCTTGCGGTCCTCGCGCACGGCGGGCGCTGCAGCTGCGGGTGCCGGGGCGGCCGATGGCGCCGCCACCTTCGCCGCCACCTTCGCCGGGGCGGCAGCGGATTGCTTCTTGGCCGCGCGGGCGGCTTCCTTGCTCTGGTCGAGCAACCACTTCTGGTAGTCGTCGAGGTCGCCGTCGAAAGGCTTGACGACGCCGTCGGCTACCAGCCAGAACTCGTCGCAGACCTCGCGCAGCAGCGCGCGGTCGTGGCTGACCAGCATGACCGTGCCCTCGAACTCGTTGAGCGCCATCGACAGCGCCTCGCGGGTGTTCAGGTCCAGGTGGTTGGTGGGCTCGTCCAGCAGCAGCAGGTTGGGGCGCTGCCACACGAGCATCGCCAGCACGAGGCGCGCCTTCTCGCCGCCGGACAGTGAACCCACCGCCTGGTTGACCATGTCGCCGGTGAAGCGGAACTGGCCGAGGAAGTCGCGCAGCTCCTGCTCACGACCGGCCGGGCCGACCTCGCGGGCCAGCCTCACCATGTGCTCCAGCGGGCCTTCGTCCAGGCGCAGCACGTCCAGCTCCTGCTGGGCGAAATAGCCGATGGACAAGCCCTTGCCCTGCGTCAGCCGGCCGGCCAGCGCCGGTTGGGTGCCGGCAATCGTCTTCACCAGCGTTGACTTGCCCTGGCCGTTGGCGCCCAGGATGCCGATGCGCTGGCCGGCCAGCACCGAACGGTCGACATTGCGCACGATGGTGGTGGTGCCATAGCCGGCCGACATCTCGTCGAACATCAGCATCGGGTTGGGCAGGTTCAGCGGCTCGCGGAACTCGAAGTTAAAGTCGGCGGACGCCAGCACCGGCGCCAGGCGCTCCATGCGCTCCAGCGCCTTCACGCGGCTCTGCGCCTGCTTGGCCTTGCTGGCCTTGGCCTTGAAGCGGTCGATGAACTTCTGCAGGTGGGCCACACGGTCCTGCTGCTTGGAGAAGGCGGCCTGCTGCAGCACCATGCGCTCGGCGCGCTGGGTCTCGAAGCTGGTGTAGTTGCCGCCGTAGCGCACCAGCTTGCCTTCGTCCAGATGCAGCGTGACCTTGGTGATCGCGTCGAGGAACTCGCGGTCATGGCTGATGATGATCAGCGTGCCGTCGTAGCGCTGCAGCCAGGCTTCCAGCCAGACCAGGGCGTCCAGGTCCAAGTGGTTGGTCGGCTCGTCCAGCAGCATCAGCTCGGCCGGGCACATCAGCGCGCGGGCCAGTTGCAGGCGCAC
>SEEY01000021.1 GCA_004211235.1 Rubrivivax sp. | reverse complement strand
TCTACGGCCAGAAGCGCTACGCCGTGCGCATCAAGGTGCGCACCGACCTGCTGAACCAGCGCAACATCACGCTGGACGAGCTGCAGAACGCGGTGAAGGCCGCCAACGCCAACACGCCGGTGGGCACGCTGGACGGCTCGCGCCAGACGCTGACCATCCAGGCCAACAGGCAACTCCACAACGCCGCCGAATTCGGCCGCATCGTCGTCGCGTCGCGCGAGGGCGCGCCGGTGTTCCTGAGCGACGTGGCCGACGTGCAGGACAGCGTCGAGACCGCCAAGACCTACGCCACCTACCAGGGCGAACGCTCGATCACGCTGGCCATCCAGCGCCAGCCGGACGCCAACACCGTGCAGGTGGTCGACAAGGTCAAGGCGCTGCTGCCGCGTTACGCGGCGCAGATGCCGGCGTCCGTGCAGATGCGCACGCTGAACGACCGCTCGCTGTCCATCCGCGAGTCCCTGCACGACGTCTACCTGACGCTGGCGCTGACGGTGGGCCTGGTCGTGCTCGTCATCTTCATCTTCCTGCGCCGGGCGGTGGCCACGCTGATCCCGACGGCCTCGCTGCCGATCTCGCTGATCGGCGCGTTGACGCTGCTGTTCGCGCTCGGCTACAGCCTCGACAACATCTCGCTGCTGGGCATCACGCTGGCCGTGGGTCTGGTGGTGGACGACGCCATCGTCATGCTGGAGAACATCGTCCGCCACGTCGAGGACGGCATGAAGCCTTTCGACGCGGCGGTGCGTGGCGCGCGCGAGATGGCCTTCACCATCCTGTCGATCTCAGTGTCGCTGGTGGCGGTGCTGATCCCGATCTTCTTCATGCCGGGCGTCATCGGCCTGCTCTTCCACGAGTTCGCGGTCGTCGTCGGCCTGGCCATCATGGTGTCGGCCCTCGTCTCGCTGACGCTGGTGCCCATGCTTTGCAGCCGCCTGCTCAAGGCCGACGAGCACCACGAGGACGGGCCCATGGGCCGTCTGTTCGAGCGCGGCTTCACGTGGACGCTGAACACCTACACGCGCACGCTGGACCTGGCGCTACGCCACCGCAACTGGGTGCTCGCCGTGGCGGGCTTGAGCTTCATCGCCACGATCTGGTTCTACGCGACCATTCCGAAAGGCTTCTTCCCCGAGGAAGACATCGGCCAGATCCGCGCCAGTACCGAGTCCCCCGAGGACACGTCGTTCGCGGCCATGACGGCGCTGCAGGACCGTGTCGCCGCCATCGTGCGCGACGACCCCAACGTGGCCGCCGTCAGCTCGGCGGTCGGTGGCGGCGGCTCGGGCAGCCCGGTCAACAACGGCCGCATGTTCATCAACCTGAAGCCTCGCGGCGAACGCGAAGCGATGACGAAGGTGGTGGACGGCCTGCGCAAGAAGATGCGCTCGGTGCCGGGCATCCAGGTCTACCTGAGCCCCGTGCAGAACCTGCAGCTCGGCGGGCGGCAGAGCAAGAGCCGCTACCAGTACACGCTGCAGAGCGTGTCGGCCGGTGACCTCGGCACCTGGGCCAACAAGCTGCAGGAAAAGCTGCGCAGCGACGAACGCTTCCGTGACATCACCAGCGACTCGCAGATGCGCGGCCTGCAGGCCAGCCTCGTCATCGACCGCGAGCGCGCCGCCATCCTCGGCGTGCAGATGCAGGACCTGCGCAACGCGCTGTACGGCGCCTTCGGCGAGCGGCAGGTGTCCAGCATCTATGCGGAGAGCAACACTTACCAGGTGATCATGGAAGCGGGCGACGACGACCGCAGCAGCGAGACCGCCTTCGACAAGATCTACCTGCGCGGCAGGAACGGCGCGCAGGTGCCGCTGACGGCGTTTGCCAGCGTGCAGCGCACGCTCGGGCCGACGGCGGTGAACCACCAGGGCCAGCTGCAGGCCGTCACGGTCAGCTTCAATCTCGCACCGGGCGTGCCGCTGGGCGATGCAACGAAGCAGATCGCGGCCTTCACGCAGGAGATGAAGCTGCCGCCCAGCATCATCACCAGCTACGGCGGCGATGCGGCCGTGTTCCAGGATTCGCAGGGCGGCCAGCTGCTGCTGATCGGCCTGGCGGTGGCCGTCATCTACGTGCTGCTCGGCGTGCTCTACGAGAGCTACATCCACCCGCTGACCATCCTCGCCGGGCTGCCCTCGGCGGCGGCGGGTGCGCTGATCACGCTGCAGCTGTTCGGCATGGAGCTCACGATCATCGCCACCATCGGCATCGTCATGCTGATCGGCATCGTCAAGAAGAACGCGATCATGATGATCGACTTCGCGCTGGACGTGCAGCGCAGCCAGGGCCTGCCGCCGGCCGAGGCGATCCGCCAGGCGGCGATCCTGCGCTTCCGGCCCATCATGATGACGACGCTGGCCGCTTTGATGGGTGCGCTGCCGATTGCGCTGGGCCTGGGTGCCGGCGCCGAACTGCGCCAGCCGCTCGGCCTGGCCGTGGTGGGCGGCCTGATCCTGTCGCAGGCGGTGACGCTCTACATCACGCCGGTCATCTACCTGGCGCTGGACCGCTTCAGCGGCACCGGGCCGGACATGCGCGAAGTGGCGGAGGCCACCAGCAAGGTCTGAGGGCCTGTTTGCCCTACAGCTTCAGCCGCCCCTCGCGGCTCTCGGCCAGCAGCCGCTGCGCGGCGCGCTCGATCATGCCGATGACGGTATCGAAACCCGCAACGGGGCCGAAGTAAGGGTCGGGCACGTCCTGGCCGGCCAGCTCGGGCACGAAGTCGGTCAGCAGCACGATGCGCGCATGGTGCTCGGGCGCGGCCTTGGCGCGCAGCGCTGCGGCGTGGTCCGCCTCCATCACGACCACGAGGTCGTAGTCGCCCAGCGCCTCCGGCTGCACGCGGCGCGAGCGCCACTTGCGATCCAGGCTGTAGTTGTGCCGTGCGAGTGCGGACGCGGCGCGTGCGTCGACCGGGCCGCCGCGCGGGTCGGCATGCACGCCGGCGGACGTGACGGTCTTGAACACTTCGCCCAGCTTCGACTTGAAGATGGCCTCGGCCATCGGCGAGCGGCAGATGTTGGCGGTGCAGACGAGCAGGACGGCGGCCATTTCGGTGTGATTCAGTTGTGCGGGACGAGCGCCGGGCTGCCATGGGCCAGAGGCCCATGGCCTGTCGTAGGCACAAGCAGTCCGCAGGGACTGCTTGTGTCCGACTCCAGTTCGCCAAGCCGGCCCGTTGTGGCGATGTGCTTGCCGGTCGAACCGGCAAGCATCGCCGTCCCCTCGGGGGACCGGCCAAGGTACTCCTTGGACGAGGGGCTCATGGCTTTGCCAGCTGAGTGCGCATCGCGTCGATGACGGCCTTGTAGTCGGGCTTGCCGAAGATGGCCGAGCCGGCGACGAAGGTGTCCGCCCCCGCCGCGGCAATCTCGCGGATGTTGTCCACCTTCACGCCGCCGTCGATCTCCAGGCGGATGTCGCGGCCGCTCCTGTCGATGAGCTCGCGAGCCCGCTTCAGCTTGGGCAACGCGCTGGGGATGAAGCTCTGCCCGCCAAAGCCCGGGTTCACGCTCATCAGCATGATGACGTCGACCTTGTCGATGACCCACTCCAGCACGTCCAGCGGCGTGGCGGGGTTGAACACCAAACCGGCCTGCCTGCCTTCGCCCTTGATGAGCTGCAGCGTGCGGTCCACGTGCGTGCTGGCGTCCGGATGGAAGGTGACGACGTCGGCGCCCGCGCTGCAGAAGGCCAGGGCCAGGCTGTCCACCGGCTGCACCATCAGGTGCACGTCCAGCAGCGCCGGTGTGCCGTCCGGTTTCACCGCATGCTTGCGCAGCGCCTCGCAGATCATCGGCCCGAAGGTCAGGTTCGGCACGTAATGGTTGTCCATCACGTCGAAGTGGATCCAGTCGGCACCGGCGGCCAGCACGGTCTTCACTTCCTCGCCGAGGCGGGCGAAGTCGGCGGACAGGATGCTGGGGGCGATGCGGTAGTCGGCGGCGGGCATAGCCGCGCAGTTTAGGCGGCCAGACCTTTGAAGCAGGTCGACACCAGCCAGTCGACGATCTGCAGGTCGCTGTAGTTGCCGCTGGCCCGCATGACGCCCAGCACCGGGTCGCAGGCGCGCGCGAACAGCGTGTAGAGCACCAGCTCGGGCGGCAGCGCCGGGTCCAGCTGGCGCTGCGCCTGGGCTTCGGTGATCCAGCTGCCGAGCTCGTCGGACACCTGCATCAGCCGCTCCATGTAGGCCTTGTTGCCCATCAGCGTGGCGCGCAGCGTGGAGTCCTGCGAAGGCAGCAGCGGCATCAGGCCGGCCAGCTGCTGCTGGTAGGCCCAGCGCGCCACGCCCTTCAACCGGCCCAGCGCGTCCAGCTCCAGTGCGCGCAGGCGGGCCAGTTCGTCCTGCGTGCGCGCCAGCACCTGCACCATCGCGGCGGCCGCCAGCTCTTCCTTGGAGGTGAAGTGCTTGTACAGGCTCGCCTTGGCGATGCCCACGTCCGCCACCACTTCGTCCACCGTCATCAGGTCGAAACCCTTCTCCGCCAGCAGCCGGCTGACCGACGCCACGATGGCGTCCTCACGGGCCTGCAGCACTTGTTCTCTGAATCGTGGGCGGGGCGTCATGGCACGAATTCTAGGCCGCACGGTTACAAGCAAGACCGCCAAGGCCAGATTTGAATCAAGAAGTTATGAAATAGACCACATAGTTGACAACGTGAACTGAGCAGTTCACATTGCGACCTCGCCGGTATTTCTTGAGGTTGCCATGCTGAACTGGATTGGAAAGCTGACGCGTCCGCCGATGTCGCACCTGCTGCCACGGGGTGTCGGCGCAGGCGCCTCGCCGTGCGTGCCACCGCAGGCCACCGCGACGGCGGGCTGGCTGGCGCCGCTGCTGGACGGTGAGTTGCTGCGGTCCCTGGCTGCCAGCCGCGCGCCGGTGACGTTGTTCGCGCCCACGGACATCGCGCTGCGCCGGGCTGGCGTGTCGCCGCAGACGTTCGACCCGGCCACTCAGCAGGCATGGCTGATGCGCCACCTCACGCTGCTCGACAGCCCGGCGGACAGCCTGGTGCGCATGCTGGACGGCAGCCTGATGCGGCGCGACGGAGCCCGTCACTGGCTCGATGCCGGCGGCGTGCGCGTGCTCGACCTGGGGCCGGGTGAGGGCAGGGGCACCCTGCGCGTGCGGTTGCTGGACCGCCCGCTGGAGCCGGCCGCCGGCAGCGTGTGGGAACAGCTCGCGGCTGAGCCCGGCCTCGCCCGTTTTGCCGGCGCGCTCGACCGCACCGGCCTGGCCCCGTTGCTGAACTGCACCGGCCCGTTCACGGTGTTCGCGCCGTCCGACGTGGGCCTGGAACGCGCCGCCGCCCGGATGGGGCTGGCCCGGCGGGCGCTGGAATCGGACACCGTAGAGCTGGGCCGGCTGCTTCGCCAGCACATCGTGCCGGGCCGCTGGAGCAGCCGCGACCTGCCCTGGGGCGGCGGCCTGAACACCTGGGCCGACGCACCGCTGCACTTCACGCCGCTCGGCCAGCTGCGCGCGGGCGGCTGCCTGCTGCAGACGCTCGCGCCGGGCAGCGACCAGCCCTGCCGCAACGGTGTGCTGCACCGGCTGCATCACGCGCTGTTGCCGGCCGACTGACCGGCCCACCCAGCCTTTCCGTTTCCCCCCGCCGGAGCCGCCCCAAGGGCAGCTCCGAAGGTTCACTTCGTTCGTTCAAGGAGATTGCTCATGAGGACCACCTGGCTCAAACGTCTCGGCATCACCCTCGGCTTCGGCCTGCTCACCGCCTGCGGCGGCGGCGGCGACGACCACGATCCCAACGTCGTCGAGGTCGCCCAGCGCGACCCCAGCTTCAGCATCCTGGCCGAAGCCGTCGTCGCCGCCGACCTGGCCGGCACGCTCTCCGGCCCCGGGCCGTTCACCGTGTTCGCGCCGACCGACGCCGCGTTCGCCTCGTTGCTGACCGAGCTCGGCGTCACCAAGGCCCAGTTGCTGGGCGACAAGGCGCTGCTCAGGAGCGTGCTGCAGTACCACGTGCTGGGCGCCAAGGTCGACAAGGCGTCCGTGCCGCTGGGCAAGGCGATCACGCCGCTGGACGGCGGCATCTTCAAGATCGACTCGGTCGGCGGCAACCTCGTCATCACGGACGGCCGCAACCGCACGAGCAAGATCACCGCGACCGACGTGATGGCCACCAACGGCCTCGTGCACGCCATCGACAAGGTGCTGCTGCCCGCCAACAAGACCATCGTCGAGACCGCCCAGGCCCTGCCGGACTTCAGCATCCTCGTCGAAGCCGTCGTCGCCGCCGACCTGGCGACGACGTTGAGCGGCACCGGACCCTTCACCGTGTTCGCGCCCACCAACGCCGCCTTCGCGAAGTTGCTGACCGAGCTCGGCGTGACCAAGGCGCAGCTGCTGGCCGACAAGGCGCTGCTGACCCAGGTGCTGACCTACCACGTCGTGCCCGGCCGCGTCCTCAAGGCCGACGTGCCGGTGGGCACGCCCATCACCACCGTGCAGGGCGGCACCTTCACGGTCGACGGCACGCTCGCCATCACCGACCGCCGGGGGCGCAAGGCCGCCATCACCGCCACCGATGTGCTGGCCCGCAACGGCGTCATCCATGTGATCGACACCGTCATCCTGCCCGCGCCCTGAGTTCCTCCCTCCGCAAGCCTGGCTTGCCTTTCCCTTCCCCCTCACCACTGAAAGTCGAACCACCATGAAGAAGCTTCTCGCACTGACCGCACTCTCCCTCGCCGCCCTCGGCGCCCAGGCCAAGGACATCGTCGACACGGCCGTGGCCGCCGGCAACTTCAAGACCCTCGCCACCGCGCTGCAGGCTGCCGGCCTGGTGGACACGCTCAAGGGCCCCGGCCCCTTCACCGTGTTCGCGCCGACCGACGCCGCCTTCGCCAAGGTGCCCAAGGCCGACCTCGATGCGCTGCTGAAGGACAAGGCCAAGCTGACCGCCGTGCTGACCTACCACGTCGTGCCCGGCAAGGTCATGGCCAAGGACGTCAAGGCCGGCAAGGTCAAGACCGTCCAGGGCAGTGAACTGACGATCACCACCATGGGCGGCGTGATGGTGGACAACGCCAAGGTCACGACCACGGACATCGTGGCGGACAACGGCGTCATTCACGTCATCGACACGGTCGTGATGCCGAAGTGAAGCCCCTCGTCCAGTCGCGCCGCTGAACGCGGGCGCGTCTGGCCGGTCTTGCAGACCGCGCTGCGGCAGTGCCGCAGCCCTTCGGCAGGCACATGCCGCCCACCGGGCGCCATGTGTCCGGCCTCAGCCCCCTGGGGGACGGCGATGCACGCGGCATCGAGCCGCGTACACATCGCCCACCGGGCCGGCTCGGGGCGGCCCGGCGCTCGGCCCGGAACGCAGCCGGCCGCGGTCTGCCGTGGCGTTCGGCCCAAAAGTTAGCGCGGCCGCATGAACTGTTCGCGGGCCTTTTGCGCCTCCGCCCAATGGTGGCAGCCGGGTTGGTGGTCGTTGATCAGGCCCATGGCCTGCATCAGCGCGTGCATCGTCGTCGGGCCGACGAACTTCCAGCCGCGCTGCTTCAGGTCCTTGGACAGCGCCTCCGAACCCGGCGACTGCGACAGGTTGTGCGCCACGGAATTCTTCGGCGGCTCGAAGCGCCAGAGGTAGGCGCCGAGCGAGCCCGCATCGGCTACCAACTCGACGCAGCGCCCGGCGTTGTGGATGGCCGCCTCGATCTTGCCGCGGTGGCGCACGATGCCCGGGTCGGCCAGCAGGCGGTTCACGTCCGCCGCGTCGAAACGGGCGACCCGGTGATAGTCGAAACCGGCGAACGCGGCGCGGAAGGCCTCGCGCTTGTTCAGGATGGTCCGCCACGACAGGCCGCTCTGGAAGCCTTCCAGGCATAACTTCTCGAACAGGCGGAAGTCGTCGGCCACGGGCCGGCCCCATTCCTCGTCGTGGTAGCGCAGATAGGCGGCGTCGCCGGGCGCCGCGGCGCACCAGGCGCAGCGTGGCCGGCCGTCGGGCGGCAGGTAAAGAGGCTTCATCGATATTTTTCGTAGAGCAGACGCAGCGTGCCGTCCTTCTCGAGCTTTCGCAGCGCCTGCGTCAGGCGCTCTTCCACCGCGGGCGCAAGGTCGGCGCGCAGCGCCAGGAATTGCGGCTCCTCCTGGAAATGCGTGGTGCCGAACTTGAGCCGCTCGCTCAGCACGGTGTCGGCCACGTGGCGGCGCAGATTGATGTCCTGGCCGTAGATGATGTCTGCCCGCCCGCGCAAGAGCATGGTCAGCGCCTCGCGCTCGGAAGCCACCTCGGCGATGGTCACGCCGCCCAGGATCAGGTTGCGCGACAGCGCCGTGCCGCGCATGACGAGCACCGGCTTGCGGCGGCTGGCAGCGGCCAGATCGGCCAGCGTGTCGTAGCTGCGTGCGTCGTCCGCGCGTTGCAGGACGACGTGGTGGATGTTGTACAGCGGCACCGCGACATAACGCCACAGCTTCTCGCGCTCGGGCGACTTCAGCAGGCAGAAGAAGGCATCCACCTCGCCTTCCGCCAAAAGCCGCTCGACGCGCTTGAGCGGCACCCGCTGCTCAAGCCCCGGGAAGTGCAGGCCCGGGTCGGTGCGCTGCACGGCGTGCAGCACTTCCAGACACAGGCCCGGCTTGCGCGGTCCGCCGTCGGGGTCGTACTTGATGATGGCGCCGGACTGCTGGACGGTGCGCAGGTTCACGTCCTGTGCAGGCGCCGCCTGACACAGGAACGCCACCAGACACACAAGCCGGCGCAGCACCTACGATTTCCGTATCCCAGCGGACATGCGGCGAGCATAGCGACAATCACCCCATGGCCACACCACGTTTCACCTGCAGCGCTGCGGTCCAGGCGATGCCTGAGCAGACCCATCTCGAGCAAGGCCTCTACGCCTTCAGCTACACGATCACGATCGAGAACAGCGGCGACGTGCTGGCTCAGCTGATCGGCCGGCACTGGGAGATCACCGATGCGCGCGGCCAGGTCCAGGTCGTCGATGGCCTGGCCGTCGTCGGCCACCAGCCGGTGCTGGCGCCGGGCCAGAAGTTCCAGTACAGCTCATGGGCGCAGATCGGCACGCCGCACGGCACGATGCAGGGCCGCTTTCTCTGCGTGACCGAGAGCTGCGAGATATTCCACGCCGACGTGGACGAGTTCCTGCTCGCCGACAGCGCATCCCTGCATTGAGCTGGGACCTCACCGCCCTGCTCAACGCGGCCGACCCGCAGGCCGCGCTTGCCGAGCGCAACCTGTGGCTGGTGCGGCTGCTGGAATGGCTGCGGCATGCGCCGCGCGCGGAAGTCCCGGAGGCTTCGGCGGCCCCCGGCACGCCCAGGCCGCTGGTGCGCCTCAAGCACCTGCTCAATGTGCTGGAGCGCCACCCCGAGCATGCACGCGCCTTTGCCGACGTCATCGCCACTGTGTGGAACGATGTGGACGCGGTCAGCCTGTTCGCCGAGGTCGGTTTTGCGCCGCGCATGGCGCTGTGGGGCGAGTTCCTCGGGCGCCTGCGCCGCCGCTTGCTGCCGCATACCACCGACACACGCGACCTGGCGGCGCTCTTCGAGCTGCTGTTTCCCAGCGAGGCCGATGAGCACTGGATCGCCGCCATCGATGACGAACTGCTGGCCCGCCTGAGCCTGCTGTTCGCCGCGGCGCCCGACGACGGCTGGCGCGTCGAGACGCGCGCGGCCATCACCGTGCTCGTCAGCAACGTGCATGCCGCCGGCCTGGCCGGGCCACTGCGCCTGCGCATGGACGAGGCGCTGCTGCGCGAGAAGCCCTTCAACCAGCTGCCCACCGCCTGGGCCGCGGTCGAGCTCGGGCTGGCCGGCGCAGCCGCCGAGGGCGTTGCCGATGGCGACACGGCGGCCCTCGCCTCGGCCATGCAATACCTGCGCGCGCTGCTGGACCGCTGCCGCGCCGCGGCGTTGACGGTGCCCGAGCATCTGGAAGCGCACGGCGTGTCGGTGGACCTGATGTTCTCGGTCGAGCAGCTCACGGAGCGCCTGCAGCGCATCGAGGCGCTGCTGGCCTGCCTGCTGTCGCAGCAGCCGCAGCGCGAGCTGCTGCACCTGGTGGCCGGCCTCGTGCGCGTCGTGCACGAGCGGCGCAGCCTGCACACGCTGTTTGCGCGCCACTACTCGCTGCTGGCCCGCAAGGTGGCCGAGCGCAGCGCCGAGACGGGCGAGCACTACATCACCCGCAATCGCGATGAATACGTCGACATGATCCGGCGCGCGGCGGGCGGCGGTGCCGTCATCGCCGGCACCACCTTCGTCAAGTTCCTGATCGCGCTGCTGGGCTTCACGGCCTTCTGGGGCGGCTTCTGGGCCGGCGTGAACTACGCGCTGAGCTTTGTCGTCATCCACCTGCTGCACTGGACCGTGGCCACCAAGCAGCCCGCCATGACGGCCCCGGCCATGGCGCACCGGCTGCTGCACATCGACCGCGACGACGACGTGCAGGGCTTCGTCGACGAAGTGAGTCATCTGGTGCGCTCGCAGGTGGCCAGCATCCTGGGCAATCTTGCGCTGGTCGTGCCGCTGGTGCTGGCGGTGCAGGGGCTGTGCCGGGCGGCCTTCGGCGCGCCGCTGGTCGGCGAGAAGGACGCGCTCCACGTGCTGCATTCGCTGAACCTGTTCGGGCCGTCGCTGCTGTTCGCCGCCTTCACCGGCACGCTGCTGTTCGCCTCCAGCCTGATGGCCGGCTGGGTGGAGAACTGGTTCGTCTTCTACCGGCTGGACAGCGCCATCGCCTGGAACCCGGGCATCGTCGCGACGCTGGGCCATGCGCGCGCGCAGCGCTGGTCACGCTGGTGGCGGGCCAACATCTCGGGCCTGGCGGCCAACATCAGCCTGGGCCTGATGCTGGGCCTGGCGCCGGCGCTGCTGGGCTTCGTGGGCCTGCCGCTGGAGGTGCGCCACGTGACGCTGTCCACCGGCCAGCTGGCCGCAGCCGTCGGCGCGCTCGGTTTCGGCATCATGGGCAGCTGGGCGTTCTGGTCCTGCGTGGTCTGCATCGCCGGCATCGGTGCGCTCAATGTCGGCGTCAGCTTTTTCTGCGCCTTCAAGGTGGCGATGCGCTCGCGCGGCGTCAAGCTGGCGGACCGCAAGCGGGTCTACGCCGCGATCCGCTCCCGGCTGTGGCGCGCGCCGCTGAGCTTCCTGATCCCACCGCGCTAGTCGTCCCGGCGCTCGCCCTTCTTGCGGCCTGAGAACATGGTCCACCAGATGATGAAGACGAAGATCAGCAGCGCGCCGAGCGCTTCGAGGATGAGCAGCAGCATGGGGTGGTGGGCGCGTGGCTTGTGGGCGGCGATTCTAGGAAGCCTGGCGGCCTGTTCATCGCCACCGCTGCAACCCTCGGCGCCGGCGCCCTCTTCGCCGCCCTCTTCGCCACCCTCTTCGCCACCCAGGGCCGCGCCGGTGCCACCGACACCGGCACTGCCCGCCCGCTGGGCCGCCGTCGACTGGAAGGAGCTGCCCGGCTGGGGCAGCGACGACCTGGTTGCCGCCTGGCCCGCGCTGCTGGGCAGCTGCCAGCGGCCGCCGCCGGGCTGGGCCGAGTTCTGCGCGCGCGCCGCGCTGCAATCACCGGCCGACGCGACCGAAGCCGCGATGCTGCTGATGAAGCATCTGCGGCCCTGGCGGCTGGCCGCGGGCAACGGCGAGGCGACCGGGCTGCTGACCGGCTATTTCGAACCGCAGCTCATGGCCAGCCGCACGCGCCAGGGCGCCTTCCAGTGGCCGCTGCACGCGCTGCCCGGCGACCCCGCGCTGCGCCGCGTGCCGCGCCGCGACATCGACACGCACCCGCGTTTCGCGGCGCTGGCGCTGGCCTATCTGGACGACCCGTTCGCGCTGCTGCAGCTGCAGATCCAGGGTTCGGGCCGCCTCGTGATGTTCGACGCCGACGGCACCGAGCGCCTCAGCCGCGTCGCCTGGGCCGGCCACAACGACCAGCCTTTCCAGTCCGTCGCCCGCGCCTTGCTGGACCGCGGCGAGGTGGCCGACGCGACCCCGCGCACGCTGAGCGACTGGGCGCGCCGCAACCCGGCCAAGGTGCGCGACGCGCTGGCCGTGAACCCGCGCGTCGTCTACTTCCGCGAGGAGCCGCTGCCGGACGCGGCGCAGGGCCCGCGCGGCGCCCAGGGCGTGCCACTGGTGCCCGGCCGCTCGGTCGCCATCGACCGCTCGTTCATCGCGTTGGGCACACCGCTGTGGCTGGACAGCAGCGAGCCCTGGGTGCCCGGTTCAGCCACCACGCCGCTGCGCCGCCTGGTGATGGCGCAGGACACGGGCAGCGCCATCCAGGGCGCCGTGCGCGCCGACCTGTTCTGGGGCTGGGGCGAGGAGGCCGCGCTGCAGGCCAGCCGCACCAAACAGCCGCTGCGCCTGTGGGCGTTGCTGCCCCACGGGGTCACGCCTTGATGGCGCTCGTCACTCCGTGACCTTCACGCCCTTCCAGAACGCGTAGCGGCCCTTGATCTCGGCAGCGGCGGGCAGCGGGTCCGGGTAGTACCAGACCGCATCCGTGTTCATCTCGCCGTTGACGAGCAGGCTCAGGTACTTGGCCTCGCCCTTCCAGGCGCAACGCGTGACGTGGTTGCTGAAGCTCGTGTACTGCTTGTTCAGCGACTCGGCCGGGAAGTAATGGTTGCCTTCGACGACGACCGTGTCGTCGCTCTCGGCGAGGGTGATGCCGTTCCAGACTGCCTTCATCGCGGGTCTCCGTGAAAATGCGTTGATGCGACGCTACCACTCCCATCTCGGCCGCGACATCGTCCTCACGGGCGGCAGCGCCCGGGAGCTCGACCCGGGTCAGTTCGGCGTGCTGGCCATCGACGGCGGCGCGGGCGGCTGGTCCGTCGTGCACAAGGGGCCGGGCGGCGAGGTCGTTGAGCTGAACAACGAGATGCACTTCGAGACGCCGGAAGACGCCCTGGCCTTCGTGAAGGAACTGATCGGGCTGATGGCACCCGGGGGCGCCGAGCCATGAAATCGTGGGCCTGCGGGGTGGCGCTGGCGGTGCTGGCGCCTTTGGCGGCGGCGGCGGGCGATGCGGCGGCCGGTCGCAAGGTCTTCAGCGCCTGCGCCAACTGCCATGCCGTGGGCCCGGGGGCACGCCACGGTTTCGGGCCGCAGCTCAATGCACTGGTCGGGCGCAAGGCCGGCGCGTCGCCCGGTTATGCCTATTCCAGCGGCATGAAGGCCTCCGGCCTGGTGTGGAATGAGGCCACGCTCGCTGCCTTCCTGCGCGACCCGGCGGCGACAGTGCCGGGCACCAAGATGCGTTTCTGGGGCCTCGGCATGAACGAGCGCAAGGTGGCGGATCTGCTGGCCTATCTTGCAGCGGCCCAGGAGCGGTGATGGAATGGGCTGCATGCACCTGCCCCATGCCGCTCTGACCCTCTACGGCGCCGAGGCGTCCGGATCCGTCGCCGTGGAAGCCGCGCTGACGCTGCTGGGCCTGCCCTACACGCTGATCGAAGGCGCCACCTGGGCCGAGGAGGCCGCGCGCGACCGCGTGGCCACCAGCAACCCGATGCGCCAGATCCCGACGCTGGTCATGCCCGATGGCGAGGTCATGACCGAGAGCGCGGCCATCCTCATCTACCTGGCCGACCTGGACCCGGCAGCGTCGCTCGCGCCGGCGCCCAACGACCCGAAGCGGCGCCAGTTCCTGCGCTGGATGGTCTACGTGTCATCGGCCATCTACTCGCTGCACTGGATCAAGCCCGACGTGAGCCGCATCGGCGCGCCCGAAACCTGCCGTGACTCGGTCATCGAGGCGGTGCACGAGCGCATCGCCTTCTGCTGGGCCAACATGGACGAGCAGTTGTCGCCCGGCGACTACCTGCTGGGCAACGAGCTGACGGTGCTGGACCTGTACGTGGCCGTCGTCTCCCGCTTCGGGCCGTGGCGCGAGCGCTTCCACGAGGTCGCGCCGCGCATGACCCCGGCAGTGCACCGCGTGGACGCGGATCCCCGCCTGCTGGCGCTGTGGGCGGCACGCTTTCCCGAGGACTGAGCCGATGATTTCCGAACGCTTCAACATCTTTGGCGGCCTGTTCGACATCGAACGCACCGGCGGCGGCTGGTCGGTGCTGGCCGTGGGCAACGACGGCAAGCGGTCACCGGCCCACTTCGTCATCCCGGAGTTCGTGGCCGACGATGAACTGGAGCAGTTCCTGTTCGACCTGTTCCACGAGCAGGCGGGGTACAAGAAGGGCGGCATCTCCCGCGTGCAGCGGTAGGAGGCGGCCATGCACATCCACGGCAGCTGCCATTGCGGCGAGATCCGATACGAAGCAACGGTCGATCCGCAGCGCACCGGCCTGTGCCACTGCACCGACTGCCAGAAGCTGACGGGGTCGGCCTACCGCGTGTCGGTGCCGGCCGTGGACGGTTCCTTCCGGCTGCTGGCCGGCGAGCCGCGTGTCTACGTGAAGCGGGGTGACGCGGGATCACGCCGTGCGCAGGCGTTCTGCCCCAGCTGCGGGTCGCCGCTCTACACCTGGGATGCCGACCATCCCGGCGTGGGGCTGGGCTTGCGCGTCGGCTGCATCGACGAGCGCGAGGCGCTGGTGCCTCGCACGCAGAAGTGGTGCAGGTCGGCGCTGCCCTGGACGCAGAGCCTGGCCGGGCTGAAGAGCACCGAAGGGGAATGACGCTGCTGGGTCGGATGTCTGGCCGGCAGGGCTTCAGGGCTCGCGCGCGCCCAGGAGCCTTCAGCAGAAGTTGAGAAGTGCATCTTCACCTCGGGGCCGCTGTGCGCAGGGGGGGCGTTTCGTTGGCATAGTCGCGCCGCCGGCCCATTGGCCTGGGCACATCAGGGAGTCGACCGTGCTCAAGTTTCTCGCCCGCTGCATGATGTTCATCGTCGGCCTGGTGCTCATCGCCGAGACCGGGCTGCCCACGCGCGCGGAGCAACTGCGCGTCGATCGGCACAGCAGCAGCTTCAAGAGCGATCACCGTGGCGCGGGGGCTGGCGACACGAGCTACACGCTGCATCTGATCGACGGCGCGGTGTCGACCTGCTCCGTCGGCTACGCGCTTTACTCGCGGCTGCAGGACGGCGACAGCGTCGAGGTCCGCTCCACCCGGCTCTTCAAGAACTGCATCCGCATCTCGCAGGGCGATGAGGTCCTGGAGGACGACAGGCACTGGAAGTACATCGCGCTTGCCTTCGGAGCGCTGCTGATCGCCGGGGCATTGGGCCTGCTGCCGCGCAGCGATGACGATGAGCGCAGCGGCATCGCCATCCGGCTGGGCTGACTCAACCTAGACCTGCCCACCCGCCTTCGACCCCTTGCCCTGCAGCACCGGCGCGTCCGGCATGCCGAGCAGATCAGCCGCCAGCGCCTCGGCCACCTCGATGCCGTCGACGCCGGCCGACATGATTCCGCCCGCATACCCAGCGCCCTCACCCGCCGGGAACAGCCCGCGAACGTTGACGCTTTGATAGTCGCGTCCGCGGTTGATGCGCAGCGGCGATGAGGTACGGGTCTCCACGCCGGTCAGCACCGCGTCGGGCCGGTCGAAGCCGCGGATCTGGCGGGC
>SEEY01000491.1 GCA_004211235.1 Rubrivivax sp. | reverse complement strand
TGCGTGCACTGGCGGTCACGTCGCCGGCCCGCATCAAGGGCCTGAACGCGCCCACGCTGAAGGAACTCGGCATCGACGTCGAGATCGGCAACTGGCGCGGCGTCTATGCGCCGCCCGGCATCACGCCGGAGCAGCGCAAGGCGCTGACGGACATGGTCGTGGCGGCCACCAAGAGCAAGAGCTGGGCGGAGTCCATCGAGAAGAACGGCTGGACGCCGGCGCTGCTGACCGGCGCGGACTTCGATGCCTTCGTCGACCGGGAGTTCGCGACGCTGCGGGCGATCATGGTCAAGTCAGGGATGATTTGAGCCCCTCGTCCGGTCTCGCCGCGCTGAACGCGGGCGAGCCCAGCCGGTCCCCCGAGGGGACGGCGATGTCCGCGGCGTTGGGCCGCGAACACATCGCCCGCCGGCCGGCTTGGGAGCGGCCCGGCGCTCGGCCGGCGTTTCAACACTTGAGATCGGGAGTCCTCGATGAGTGACAACTCCACCGCCACCGGCCAGACCCTCATCGGCGTCGCCACGCTGCTGATCGGCGCGGCGATGGCCTTTGGCGCCACCTTCATTTCCTCGGAGGCCGGCTATGCCGGCGTCGGGCCGAACGCCCTGCCGTGGCTGGTGTCGGTGGTGCTGATGATCTGCGGCGCCTGGCTCGTCTGGGAGGCGCGTACCGGTGGCTACCGGGAGATGGAGGCGCCATCGGGGGCCGAGCGCGGCGACTGGCGGGCCGTCGCCTGGGTCATCGGCGGTGTCATCGCCAACGCAAGTCTCATCACGACGCTGGGCTTCATCCTGGCCTGCGCGCTGTGCTTTGCGCTGGCGGTGCGCGGGTTGCGCATGGCTGAAGGCAAGGCCGGCGGCACGCCCAAGCGCAGCCTGCTGGATCTCCTCACCGGCATCTGCATCTCGGCACCGGTGTTCTGGCTTTTCACCAAGCTGCTCGCCATCAACCTGCCCGGCCTGACGGCCAGCGGCTGGATTTGAGGAGGCCCCCCCATGACCGATCTCTGGACCCAGCTGCTCGGCGGTTTCGCCACCGCCGGCACGCCCATCAACCTGCTGTGGGCCTTCCTCGGCTGCGTCATCGGCACCGGCATCGGTGTGCTCCCCGGCCTCGGCCCGGCGGTGACGGTGGCCATGCTGCTGCCCATCACGTCACAGGTGGAACCGACCGCGTCGATGATCTTTTTCGCCGGCATCTACTACGGCGCGATGTACGGCGGCTCGACGACCTCCATCCTGCTCAACACGCCCGGCGAGACCGGCACGATGGTGACGGCGCTGGAAGGCTTCAAGATGGCCAAGAACGGCCGCGCCGGCGCCGCGCTGGCCACGGCGGCCATCGGCTCCTTCGTGGCCGGCACCATTGCCACGGTCCTCGTCACGCTGTTCGCGCCGATCGTGGCGGAATTCGCCGTCACGCTGGGCCCGCCGGAGTACTTCCTGCTGATGCTGCTGGCCTTCACCACGGTGAGCGCCGTGCTGGGCAAGAGCACGCTGCGCGGCATGACGGCGCTGTTCATCGGCCTCGCGCTGGGCCTCATCGGCCTGGACCAGATCACCGGCCAGGTGCGCTACACCGGCGGCGTGCCGGAGTTCATGGACGGCATCGAGACGGTGCTCGTCGCGGTGGGCCTGTTCGCCGTCGGCGAGACGCTCTACATGGCGCTCTACGAGGGCCGCAGCACGCAGGAGATCAACAAGCTCAGCAGCGTGCACATGACGAAGACGGAGTGGAAGCGCTCCATCCCGGCGTGGCTGCGCGGCACCTTCATCGGCTTCCCGTTCGGCACCATCCCCGCGGGCGGCTCGGAGATCCCGACCTTCCTCAGCTATGCCGTCGAGCGCAAGCTGAGCAAGCACAAGGAAGAGTTCGGCACCACCGGCGCCATCGAAGGCGTGGCCGGCCCCGAGGCCGCCAACAACGCGGCCGTGACGGCCACGCTGGTGCCGCTGCTCACGCTCGGCATCCCGACCTCGGTCACCGCCGCCATCCTGCTGTCCGCGCTGCAGAACTACGGCATCCAGGCCGGCCCGCAGTTGTTCACGACATCGTCCACGCTGGTGTGGGCGCTGATCGCCTCGCTCTACATCGGCAACGTGATGCTGCTGGTGCTGAACCTGCCGCTGGTGGGCCTGTGGGTCAAGCTGCTCAAGATCCCCAAGCCGCAGCTGTACGCGGGCATCCTGATCTTCGCCACCGTCGGCGTCTACGGCATGCGCCAGAGCGCCTTCGACCTGTTCGTCATGCTGGTGCTGGGCCTGCTGGGCGTGGCCATGCGGCGCTTCGACTTCCCGACCGCGCCGATCGTCGTGGGCATGATCCTGGGCCCCCTGGCGGAAGCACAAGGGCGCAATGCCCTGTCCATCGGCAGCGGCCACTGGAGCGTGTTCATCGAGCGGCCGCTGTCCATCGGCCTGCTGGTGGTGCTGGCCGCGGTGCTGGTGCTGCCGAAGTTGATGAAGCTGATGAGCCGCCGCCGAACCGGCTGAGCCTTTTCGGCCGGGCGCCTTGCGTACCGGGCTGTCCCCTTCGTTCAACGAAGGTTCCAGCCCGCCACGAAAGGCCGCCATGCGCCGACTGCTCACCCTCGCCTTCACCGCCACCACGCTCTGCGCCCTTGCCGGCGCACCGCCCGCCGCAGCCGAGGCGCCGCAGCCCGCGGTCTCGGTCGCCAGCGACAACGGTGCGGCCATCAAGGGTGCACGCCGGGTCGCCATCGACCAGTTCGGCATCGAGTTCGTCACCACGCTGAAGGCCAGCGGCAGCGGCGGCGGCAACAGCAGCTCGGTGCAGGCTGAACTGCGCGGCGTGCCGGATGCCACCATGCAGGCGCTGACGGACCGCGTCTACCGCGACACCGTCGAGGCGCTCACGGCGGCCGGCTTCGAGGTCGTGCCGATGGAGACGGTCCGTGCCCATCCCGATTTCGCCGCCGTCGAAGCGCGCATGAGCAAGCCGGCGCCGTATGTCGTCGACGACACCGGGGCTCTTTCCAAGGTCTTCGCGCCGACCGGCATGCCGGCCTTCCTGCAGATGGGCATGCCGCGCGGCACCTTGAGCGAGCGCAACACGGCTTTCGACGGCGGCAGCGGCGCCAGGGCCAGCGCCGTGGCCAAGGCGCTGGATCTGCACTTCGTCCGCTTCCACTTCTTCGCCAGCTTCGGCACGGCCTCGGGCAGCAAGGGCTTCCTGGCCAACATCGCGCGGCGGGCTTCTTCCTCCATCGAGGCCGGCCCGGTGCTCTACCCGAACGAGACCCAGGTGCAGATCGTGTCCCAGGAAGGCCAGCGCATCTTCCGCACCAGTTCGCGCGGCGGCGTCAACGGCGCCTTCTATGTCGACAGCCCGGTGCAGGGTGCAGCAGACGGCTTCGCCCTGGTCGAGACGACGAGCGCCGAGTCGCGCCAGTCGGACAACGTCAGCAATGCGCTGCAGACGGGGCTGTCCCTGCTGATCGGCTCCCGCGCCCGCGGCACCAGCCACACGACGGCCGCCGTCACACTGGACGACACCGACCGAAAGATGCTTCGGGCGCTTCAGGGCGACGGGCGCATGACCAACGCCGATCTGGCTCGCGCGGTGAACCTGTCCGAGAGCGCCTGTCTTCGCCGTCTGCGCGCGCTGGAG
>SEEY01000490.1 GCA_004211235.1 Rubrivivax sp. | reverse complement strand
CCAGCAGGCTGTTCGCCTTGGCCTGCTCATCGGCGCGGCGCGGCAGCACGAGGCCGACGCTCATCTCGAAGATGTGGCGCGTGAAGCCGCTGCAGTCGAAGCCGTTCTCGACCGAGTTGCCGCCACGCGTGTAGCGCACGCCGAGGAAGTTCATCGCCGAGAGCACCAGGTCGGACGCCGTGTCGCGCACGGTGGCCAGCAGCCGAGATGACCCGGACACTTCGCCGACCTGCAGCGTCAAGCCGCGCTCGCTGAGGAAGCGGCTGACGGCATCGCCCGCATTGCCGGCGTTCGCTCCCGGGGCCGGCTTGGCCGCAGCAGGAGCAGCCTTGTCGGCGGCGGCCTGCTGTTGCAGGCTCTGGCCGTAGGCGCCCGTCATCGTGCCCGGCGGGGGCGTCGACGCGTTCAGCGTCGCAGCCTGAGCCACGCCCTGCGCATGCGCGGCGCAACCGATGACCAGAAGGCCGGCGGCAGCGATGCGATTGAGCAGGGCGATGGGAGAAGCCAGAAACATTCGAGAGGAAAACCGGGCGGGCCGCGGAGCGGTCGCGATAGCGGAGTGGGACAGCGGCGCGGAGGTTAGGAGGCGACCCCCGCACCGTCAATCAAAGCGGGCGGAAAACAGGCGATTCTCAGGGCAAACCCCGGCACGACGGCCAACCAAGCCCGTGGAAACCCTGAATTCTTTCACGCATTGACCAAGGTCAGACTGAGGTCAGTGCCCGCGGCTCACACTGATCGGCATGACGCAGACCTACGCCGACTTCCACGAGCGCTCGCTGACCGAGCGGGATGCCTTCTGGGCCGAGCAGGCGCAGCGGATCGACTGGCACACGCAGCCGCAGCAGATCTGCGACGTGAGCCGGCCGCCGTTTGCCCGATGGTTCGTCGGCGGCAGCACCAACCTGTGCCACAACGCGGTCGACCGGCACGCGGCCACGCGGCCGGACGGCCCCGCGCTGGTCTGGGTGTCCACGGAAGTGGGTGAGGAGCGCATCTACAGTTTTGCCGAGCTGCTGGCCGAGGTCGAGGTGATGGCCGCGATGCTGCTCGCCCAGGGCGTGGGCTGCGGCGACCGCGTGCTGATCTACATGCCCATGATCCCCGAGGCCGCCTTCGCGATGCTGGCCTGCGCCCGCATCGGCGCCATCCACTCGGTCGTGTTCGGCGGCTTTGCCTCCAGCAGCCTGGCCAGCCGCATCGAAGACGCGACGCCCAAGGCCATCGTCAGCACCGATGCCGGCAGCCGCGCCGGCAAGCGGCTGGCCTACAAGCCCTTGCTGGACGAGGCGATCACGCTCAGCGCACACAAGCCCGCAGCCGTGCTGATGGTGGACCGCGGCCTGGTGCCCTTCGAGCGCGTGGCCGGACGCGACCTGGACTACGCCGCGCTGCGCCGCGAGCATGCCGATGCGCGCGTGCCCTGCACCTGGCTGGAGTCCAACAGCATCAGCTACACGCTGTACACCAGCGGCACGACCGGTAGACCGAAGGGCGTGCAGCGTGACGTCGGCGGCTATGCGGTGGCGCTGGCCACCAGCATGGACTGGATCTTCGGCGGCAAACCGGGCGAGACCTTCTTCTCGACCAGCGACATCGGCTGGGTCGTCGGCCACAGCTACATCGTCTATGGGCCGCTCATCGCCGGCATGGCGACGTTGATGTACGAGGGCACACCGGTCAACCCTGACGCCGCCGTGCTGTGGAGCCTGGTCGAGAAATACCGCGTGACCATCATGTTCAGCGCCCCGACCGCCGTGCGCGTGCTGAAGAAGCATGACGCCGCGCTGTTGAAGCGCCATGACCTGTCGAGCCTGCGCGCGCTCTTCCTGGCCGGCGAGCCGCTGGACGAGCCGACGTCCAGCTGGATCGCCGAGGCCTTGAGCGTGCCGATCATCGACAACTACTGGCAGACCGAGACCGGCTGGCCGCTGTTGACGGTGGCGCATCACATTCCGGGTGTCGAGGCCGTGCCGACGCGGCTGGGCTCGCCCGGCGTGCCGATGTACGGCTACGGCGTCAGGCTGCTCGACGAGAACACCGGCGCCGAGCTGACCGGGCCCAACCAGAAGGGCGTGCTGGCCATCGAGCATCCGCTGCCGCCGGGCGCGTTGCAGACGGTCTGGGGCGACGACGCGCGCTTCGTCAACACCTACTGGAAGAGCGTGCCGGGCCGCGAGGTGTATTCCACCTTCGACTGGGCCTCCCGCGATGCCGACGGCTACACCTTCATCCTCGGCCGAACGGACGACGTCATCAACGTCGCCGGGCATCGGCTGGGGACACGTGAGATCGAGGAATGCATCTCCGGCCATGCGGCCATTGCGGAGGTGGCGGTGGTCGGCGTCGCGGACCCCTTGAAGGGTCAGGTTGCCATCGCCTTCGCGGTGCTGCGCGACCCGGCTCAGGCCTCGCCCGCGCTGGAAGCCGTGGTGATGAAGCACGTGGACTCGCATCTGGGCGCCGTGGCGCGACCGGCGCGCGTGCATTTCGTAACGCTGCTGCCCAAGACCCGCTCCGGCAAGCTGCTGCGCCGCGCGCTGCAGGCGGTGGCCGAAGGCCGCGACCCGGGCGACCTGACGACGCTGGACGACCCCGGCGCGCTGGCGCAGGTGAAGGCCTTGCTGGGGTCCACGCCAGGCTGAGCCGGCCGCACGCCGCGCTCGCGGCAGGCGAGCATGAAGGACCTGCAGGGCAGGACGGCCTTCAGTGTTCCGCGCAGCCGCCCGAGCCGCAGCCCGAGCCGGCGGTTTCGGTCACAGCCTCGCGGCTCTCTCCAGTCGCCGGATCGAAGCCGCGCTGCTCCATCGTCCACACCAGCGCCGCGTCCATCATCTCGGCATGCTGCGGGAACCAGCCCGCCAGCTCGGTGCGCAGGATGCTGAGCGGCTCGCGGTCGTTCAGCTCGTTGGCATAGCGCAGCGCTTCGCGCATGACGTTCAGCACCATCGCATGCTGGCTGCTGTGGCAGTTCTGCGGCTCGAAGCCGCAGCGCGCCATCCAGTCCTCCTCCATCGCGAAGTGGGCCTCGGTGTGGGCGAGCAGCGCGTGGTAGGCGGGCAGGGCATCGGTGCCATCGTCCAGTGCCGCGCCGAAAGCGTTCAGCAGGCCGACGAATTCTTCGTGCGTCGTGTCGAGCGTCGGCTGGTTCAGCACCAGCTTGTCGGTCCAGGCGACGGTGCTCATGATCAGGCGAGACGGGCGCGGTGGCGGGCGATCTGCGCGCGGACCTGTGCCGGCGCCGTGCCGCCCAGCACGTTGCGCGCGTTCAGCGAACCTTCGAGCGACAGCACGTCGAACACGTCGGCCTCGATGCGCGCATCGAAGGCCTTCAGCTCGTCCAGCGACAGTGCGGCCAGGTCCACGCCCTTGGCCGTCGCCGTCTTCACCGCATGTGCGACCACCTCGTGCGCATCGCGGAAGGCGACACCCTTCTTGACGAGGTAGTCGGCCAGGTCCGTCGCCGTGGCATGGCCCTTGAGCGCGGCGGCGCGCATCGCTTCGGGCTTCACGGTCAGGCCGGCCAGCATGTCGGCAAAGATGCGCAGCGTGTCCTTCAGCGTGTCGACCGTGTCGAACAAGGGTTCCTTGTCTTCCTGGTTGTCCTTGTTGTAGGCCAGCGGCTGGCCCTTCATCAGCGTGACGA
>SEEY01000489.1 GCA_004211235.1 Rubrivivax sp. | reverse complement strand
CGAATTCGCCGTGGCCACGGTCGAGCAGGTTGTGTGCCGTCAGTGCGATCTCGACGTCAGGGCCCAGCCGTCCGCCCAGGCGCATGTCCACCGTCGTATAGGCCGGCACGTCGGGCAGGCTGAGGCCGCCAACGTGGCGCGCCGTGACGTCGAACTCCACCGCCCGCGGCAGCGTGACCGCGGCCCGCAGGCGCCACGTGCTGCGCGGCATGGCGCCTTCAGCGGTGGCCACGGAGCTGGCGGTGTCGCGGCTGCCCGGCTTGAGTTCCAGGTGCGGGCGCAGCAGCGTCATGCCGGCCTGCAGCCGCAGGATCGGCGTGACCTGCCACAGGCTCCAGGCCTCGAAGCCGCTGACGCGCCCGCGCATGCCGTTGCCGAAGTAGACCTGGGTGTTGCTGGCCGCCAGCTCCTGGGTGTGCAGGTGGTCGTAATCGCCGTGGAAGGCGGTGGCTGCCAGGCGCAACGGCCGCAGCGGATGCCCGCGGTAGCCCAGCTGCAACACCCGCGCTGTCTCGGCCCTGAAACCGGGCCCGCCATCGAGCACGAAGGGCGGCTCCGCGGGAATGCGGGCGTCGCGGTCCAGCCGCGAAGGCGCGCGTACCGTGCGCGTCGCAGAACCCCACCAGAGGTGATCGGGCGAGGCCTTCCACGCCAGGCGCAGGCTGGGCAGGAACTCGGTGCCCGTGTAGTCGTTGCGTTCGGCGCGCGCGCCCAGCGTCAGCCGCCACTCGTCGTTCAGCGCGATCTCGTCCTGGGCGAACAGGCTGGTCCACGACTGCTTCAGCTGCGCAGGCAGAAAGGCGAACTCGGGCGCCGAATGGCCGACCTCGTCGTGCGAGCGGCGATGGTTGACACCGATCACCAGGGTGTGCGCCCCCGCCGGCCGCAGCGTCAGCTGCACCTCCAGGTCGGCGATCAGCAGCTGCTCGTCGAAGGTCGGTGGCGTGACGCGGGTCGTGCGGTCCAGATAGCCCTGCACGCTCAGGCCGCCGCCGGCCATCGGACGCTCCCAGCGCGCCAGCAGGTTGGCGCCCGACAGCGTGATCGGGCCGAGCGCGAAATCGACCCCGTCGACATTGATGCTGCCCGGCAGCGGCTGGCCGTGCTCGCCGCGGTAGGCATTGCCTTGCAGCATGAAGCGGTCGTTGGCCTGGCCCCAGTCGCCGCGAAAGCCGATCTGCGTCAGGTGGCCGGCGTCCTCCACCGGCAGGCCCGCCGCCGTTTCGGTGCGGCCTTGTGATGAATGCTTCAGGTAGACGCGCACGTCGCCGCCCGCCAGCGCCGTACCGTGGCGAACCAGGGCGCTGCGCTCGTTGTCGCTGCCGGCCACCACCGACAGCAGCGTGCCGCGCGTGGCCGCGGCGCTGCGGGTGATGATGTTGATGGTGCCGTTGACGGCGTTCACGCCCCACAGCGTGCTGCCCGGCCCGCTGCTGACCTCAATGCGCTCCACGTCTTCGATCGCCACGTCCTGCGCGTCCCAGAACACGCCGGCGAACAGCGGCGTGTACACCGAGCGCCCGTCGACGAGGACGAGCAGCTTGTTGGACGCGTTGGCGTTGAAGCCGCGCGCGCTGATCGCGTAGCCGCCGCGGTAGACCTCGGCAACGTGCAGGTTGGGCGCCAGGCGCAGCACGTCGGGCAGCCGCGTGAAGCCGCTGCGCCGGATGTCGTCGGCGGTGATGACGAACAGCGAGGCCGCGGCGTCGGCCAGGCGCTGCTCGCGCTTGGCGACCGAGGTGATCGTCAGGCCGCCCAGTTCCTCCAGGCTCAGGCTGACGAGATCGTTCTGCGCCCGCGCGGGCGCCGTCGCCAACAGGGCCGAAAGCGTGGCGACTGCCGTGCGGCAAGGCCAGCCGGATGACAGAACCATGGAACCTCCCAGCGCTGTCCGGGGTCATCCGACGATAGCGCGGCACCTGGCTCCTGCGCGTCAGATTGCGCACATTGACCCGGTCCGTCGGATGACCTGCGGTGGCGATCCTAACGCCAAGTCAGCTGGGCGGAAGGCGAGCCGAGGGCGGGTCAGTTCAGCGCTTCCTGATCGTCCAGATCAGCACGCAGACGATCAGCGTCGTGCCGATCAGCACATTGCCGACGACGGGGAAGTGTTCCAGCCGGCCGTCCGCGCCGATGCTGACGATGTGGCCGGACACCAGCGCCGACAGGCCGCCCGCCAGTTGCTGCAGTGCCGCATTGATGGCCGTGAAGGCACCGCGCTGCTCGGGCGCAGGAATGCCCGTGACGATCACCTGCCACGGCACCATGCGCGAGAAGATGCCGGCGAACAGCACGACGTTGACGACGATGAGCGTGGTCAGCGACGACGGCCCCAGCCGCGTGTAGATCGCCACCATCGCGATGGTGATGGCGCTGCCGACGTAGAACACCGGCAGCGGACCGAGCCGGTCGGTCAGCCTGCCCACCAGCGGCGCGACGAACATGGTGCTGATGCCGGTGATCAGATAGACGATGGGCAGGTGGGCCAGGTCGATGCCCACGTTGTTGACGGAGAACGCGCTGGCGAACGGCATGATCATGAAGCCGCCCGTCGTCAGCAGCGCCGTGATGAGGAAGGCATGCAGGTGGCGCCGCACGGCCACCGTGTGCCAGAGGTGGGCGAAGGCGCTGCGGTCGTTCTTCAGCTTCAGGTGGGCGTCCACCGGCTTCATCTTCCAGGCGATCAGCAGCCCGCCGAAGATGCCGAAGGCCACCAGCGCCATGAACGGCGCATGCCAGTCCCAGCGCGTGGCCAGGAACAGACCGAAGGGCAAACCGAGCACCTGACTCGCCGCAAAGCCGCCCTGCAGCAGGCCCATGACGCGGCCGCGCTGCGCCGGCTCGAAGAGGTCGGCAGCGATGGCCATGACGATGGAGCCGATGACGCCGCCGAACAGGCCGGTGACGATCCGCGCCAGCAGCAGCGACTCGAAACTTGTCGCCAGGCCGCACCAGAGCGTGCCGAGCAGGAAGCCGCTGTAGAAGAACAGCAGCAGCTTCTTGCGGTCGAAGCGGTCGGCGAAGCCGGCCGTCAGCACACCGGCAATGCCGGCGCTGAAGGCATAGGCCGACACGACGAGGCCGAACTGCTGCGCCGTCATCGACATCGCCGGCATGATCAGCGCGCCGAGCGGCGACATGATCATGAAGTCCAGGATGACCGCGAACTGCAGCATCGTCAGCAGCGCGGTCGCGAAGCGCTGGTAGGGCGTGAACGCGGCGGGCGCGGCGGAGGCGGGCTTTGGATCGGGCATGGCGGCAGTGTCGACGAGGCGGTGCAGAAAACTGGCAGCTGCGCGCGCCGCGACAAAAAGTGACATGACACGACATAACGTGACGTTCAATGCGGCAACACGGCGCACGGCGCACGGCGCGCTGCAAGGCGCGGCCCGGGGTTGCGTCCTACGTCCCGTCGCGCCAGCAGCTCACAGCTTCGCCGTGCCGTCGCGCTCACAGTGGTTTCATCTCCCCCTCCGAAAGAAGCCCATGTCTGCAACCGATTGCCCGCCCCGGCCAGCGGCAGACCCCTCGGCCACCGCCCAGATCCTGCTCTGCGTCGTCGGCACCGCCGAGGCGCTCGACCGCCACCAGGCCGACCTGGCCGTGCTGAACCGCAGCGACATCGGCCGCATCGACTGGCGGCTGGACG
>SEEY01000488.1:3655-4585 GCA_004211235.1 Rubrivivax sp. | reverse complement strand
GACGAGAACGATGGCGAACAACGCCGCGAAGCGCACGGCCGCGGCAAGGCTGAAGGGGTTCCTGAGCGGATCGGCGGGCGCGGCAGCCGCGGTCGCCGCAGCGGCCGCGCCGGCGAGGTAGTGGCGCAGCGCCAGTGCGCCGGTGACCAGGCTCGTCGTCAGCAGCGGCAGCCACAGCGCACCCAGCAACGGCCGGTTGAGCACGGCGATCAGGGTCGCCACGCGCAGCAACATCACCAGCCAGGCGCACAGGATCCCTGCGACGAGGGTGCTGCCGTTGGCGCCCGCCCCGGTCGCCGCTGCCTTGCGGCTTTCGCGCGCGAAATTCAGCGTCGTGGCCGTGGACGACACGGGCCCGCCGGCAAGCCCGGTGATGGCGACCCCCCTGGCCGGGCCCAACCAGCGCATGCCGATGTAGCCGGCCAGCGAGAGTGACGAGATCAGCACCACCAGCAGCCAGAGCTGGTAGGGATTGAGCGCATGCCAGGGGTCGATGGTCTCGTTCGGCACCAGCGGCAGCACGATCACCGAGGCGATGAGCAGCTTGATGCCCGCCAGCAGGTCGTCCAGGCCGACCCGCGCCACCAGGGCGTGCAGCGGCTGCTTGTAGGCGAGCACGGCCGACAGCGTCACCGCCAGCGCCACCGCCAGGGCCTCGGCGCCGGTGGCCGCCATGCCGCCCAGCAGCACCACCGAGAGGGCCGCCACCTGGCTGCTCATGCTCGGGGGCGCGTCAAGGCCGTCGCGGCGCCACAGCACATGCGCGGTGATCGCCATGGCGCTGACCGCAGCGAGCACCGCGACGAAGAGCCAGGGGTTGTGCAGCGCCTCGCCGAGCCAGGCCGACGCCGCGCCGGCCAGCGCCAGCAGGGCGTGGGTGCGGATGCCGCCGAGCGCGTGCGCAGCGCCGTCAGGTTGCTTCTTCTCCCT
>SEEY01000488.1:0-3650 GCA_004211235.1 Rubrivivax sp. | reverse complement strand
GCGCGACGAAGAACCGGCCCGCGAGGTCGGGCGTCATGCGGCGGCTTGCCCGGCCGGACTCACGCCTCTGGCGAAATGCGCATCACGACCCGCCCTTCAATGGCGCCGCGTGCCATGCGCTCGAACACCGCGTTGATGTCCTCCAGCCGCTCTTCCGTGTAGATGGTGCGGATCTTTCCCTCGGCGGCAAAGTCCAGCGCCTCCTGCAGGTCCTTGCGCGTGCCGACGATGGAGCCGCGCACGGTCTTGGCGTTGAGCACGACATCGAAGATCGGCAGCGCGAAGTCCCCGGGCGGCAGGCCGACCAGCGACATCGTGCCGCGCTTGTGCAGCATGCCCAGGGCTTGCGAGAAGGCGCTGCGCGACACGGCGGTCACCAGCACGCCGTGGGCACCGCGGATGGCGCTGTGCACTTCCTTGACCACGTCCTGCGTCGCTGCGTTGAGCACCATGTCCGCGCCGAGCTGCCTGGCCAGGGCCAGCTTGCCGTCGTCCACGTCCACCGCGATGACATGAAAGCCCATCGCCTTGGCGTATTGCACCGCGTAGTGGCCCAGGCCGCCGATGCCCGAGACGGCCACCCAGTCCCCGGGCTTGCAGTCGAGCACCTTGAGGCCCTTGTAGACGGTGACGCCGGCGCACAGCACCGGGGCGATCTCGGCGAAGCCGCGGTTGGCGGGCAGGTGGCCCACGTAGCCCGGGTCGGCCAGCACGTATTCCGCATAGCCGCCGTTGACGGTGTAGCCGGTCATCTGCTGCTCGTCGCACAGCGTTTCCCAGCCGGTGATGCAGTGTTCGCAGTGGCCGCAGGCGGTGTGCAGCCAGGGCACGCCGACGCGGTCGCCCTCCTTGATGCCCTTGACGCCGGCGCCCAGCGCGGCGACGAAACCCACGCCCTCATGGCCGGGGATGAAGGGCAGGGTGGGCTTGACCGGCCAGTCGCCGCGGGCGGCGTGCAGGTCGGTGTGGCACACGCCCGAGGCCACCACCTTGACCAGCACCTGGCCCGGCGTGACGTCGGGCACCGGCACGTCGGTGAGCTCCAGGGGCTGGTCGAACGACCGGACGACTGCGGCCTTCATGGTTGCCATGATGTGCGGATCCTTGGGTGAAGACCGCATCAATGTCGGCCATGAGAGGCGCGTGCGCCTTGACGGAGGTCAAGCGGTGCGTGGGCGGGCGCGACTACCGTCGGGCTCCTTCTTGCTGGGAGCCTCACCGTGCAGCTTCAGTTCCTGGGTGCCACCGGCACCGTGACCGGCTCCAAGTACCTGCTGCGCCAGGGCGGTGCCACGCTGATGGTGGACTGCGGCCTGTTCCAGGGCTACAAGCAGCTGCGCCTGCGCAACTGGGCGCCGCTGCCGGTCGACGCGCGGCAGGTGGATGCGGTCATCCTGACGCATGCGCACCTGGACCACAGCGGCTATCTGCCGCTGCTGGTCAAGCAGGGCTTTCGCGGCCCGATCTTCTGCACGCAGGCGACCAGCGAGCTCTGCGCCATCCTGCTGCCCGACAGCGGGCGACTTCAGGAGGAAGAAGCGGCCTACGCCAACCGGCATGCGTTCTCCAAGCACCGGCCGGCCGAGCCGCTCTACACGGAGGACGATGCCAGGCGGGCGTTGCGGCAGTTCCAGCCGGTCGACTATGGCCGCGCCTGGAGCCCGGCCGAGGGCTTCAGCGCGACGCTGAGCCAGTCGGGCCACATGCTCGGTTCGGCCCTGGTGCGCATCGAGGGCGGCGGGCGGTCCATCCTGTTCACGGGCGATCTGGGCCGGCCGAGCGACCCCGTGCTGCTGCCGCCCGAGCGGCCGCCGGGCGCGGACTACCTGGTGACCGAGTCCACCTACGGGAACCGGCTGCACGAGCCCGTCGACGTGCTGGCCGAGCTCGCGCAGGTGATCCGGCGCACGGCCGCGCGCGGCGGGGTGGTCATCATCCCGGCCTTTGCGGTGGGGCGGGCGCAGACGTTGATGCTGTGCGTCCACCGCCTGAAGGCCCAGGGCGCCATCCCGGCGTCACTGCCCGTCTACCTGAACAGCCCGATGGCGGCGGACGCCACCGGCGTCTACTGGCGGCACCGCGGCCAGGTGCGGCTGAACGGGGCGGAGTGCGAAGCGATGTGCCATGCGGCGACGATCATCAACTCGCCGGAAGACTCGCAGGCGCTGAACCTGCGGCAGACGCCCATGATCATCATCGCGGCCAGCGGCATGGCGACCGGCGGTCGGGTCGTGCATCACCTGAAGGCCTTCGCGCCGGACTGGCGCAACACCATCCTCTTCACCTCCTTCCAGGCCGGCGGCACGCGCGGTGCCGCCATGGTCGGCGGCGCCAGGACGATCCGCATGCACGGCGAGGACGTGCCGTTGCGGGCCGAGGTGGCGATGCTCGGCAACCTGTCCGGCCACGCCGACGCCCAGGAGCTGGTCGACTGGCTCGGCGGCTGCGAGGCGCCGCCCCGCGAGACCTTCATCACCCATGGCGAGCCGCCGGCTGCCGATGCGCTGCGGCAGCGCATCGAACGGGACCTCGGCTGGCGCTGCCGGGTGCCCGAGTATCTGGAGACCGTCGAGCTGGCCTGAACCGGCCCTGGCTGCCGCGGTACGGCGCTCATCCGCTGCTGCTTGACCCGCATCAAGCGTTGCACGGCAGTCCCGACGGACGATCTGGCTGCAACTGATGGAGTTGCGTCGGCCGGGTCCTGCGAATCGGAGAGTCGGGCCCGGCGCCTGTGGGATGCGAATGATCGATGCGATCCGACTGGGCATGGCTGCGGCAGCGCTGCTGGCGGTGGGCTGGAGTTTCCGGGCCGTTCGGCGGCTTCGGCGCATCCGCCTGACGGCCCTGGTCTTCGAGCACTCGGCCCAGGGCATCATCGTCACCGACGCCCAGGCCAATGTGGTGGCCGTCAACCGGGCGTACTGCGACATGACCGGCTACCCGGAGAAGGAACTGCTCGGTCGCAATCCGCGGCTGCAGCAAAGCGGCCGGCACGACGCGGCGTTCTACCGCGAGATGTGGCGAACCTTGAATCAGGTGGGCCAGTGGCAGGGCGAGATCTGGAACCGCCGCAAGTCGGGCGAGGCCTACCCCGCATGGCAGAACATCAGCGTGATCAGGGACCGAAAGGGCCGCGTGCTTCGCTACGTCGCCATCGTGTCGGACATCACGCCCGTCAAGGCGATACAGGACCGGCTCGACCACCTGGCCCACCACGATGCGCTCACCGGACTGCCGAACCGCCTGCACTTCATGCCGTCGCTCGAGCAGGCCCTCGCCCGTGCCGAGCGCAGCAAGGGCAGGGTCAGCCTGATGTTCGTCGACCTGGACCATTTCAAGTCGGTCAACGACACGCTGGGGCATGCGGCCGGCGACCAGCTCCTGATCGAAGTCGCCAGGCGCCTGTGCACGTCCGTGCGGGCGGAGGACCTGGTCGCCCGGCTCGGCGGCGACGAGTTTGTCGTCCTGCTGGAGCGGCTCGGCGACCGCGATGAGGCGGCGCAGGTCGCCAGCAAGCTGCTGGCGGCGCTGGAGGTGCCGGTTCCGTCGGGCGGCCAGCTGATCAGGCCGCAGGCCAGCATGGGCATCGCGATCTATCCGGGGGACGGCCGCACGCCGTCGGAACTGCTTCGCGCGGCGGACGATGCCAT
>SEEY01000487.1 GCA_004211235.1 Rubrivivax sp. | reverse complement strand
CTTCGGCCCGCTCGAGCGCGAGCACGTGAAGGACCACCAGGGTTACTTCCGCCGCGTCGCGCTGACGCTCCCGCAGGGACCGAGCGCGGGGAAGCCGACGCTCGATCGGCTCGTCGCGACCGACAAGGGCGAGGCTGATCCGTCGCTCGCCGCGCTCTACTTCAACTTCGGACGCTACCTGCTTATCGGCTCCTCGCGCCCCGACAGCCCGCTCCCCGCGAACCTGCAGGGGATCTGGGCCGAGGAGCTGCGAACGCCCTGGAACGGCGACTTTCACCTGAACATCAACGTCCAGATGAACTACTGGCCCGCCGAGATTACGAACCTCTCGGAGTTGCACCGGCCACTTCTAAAATTCACGAAGGGGCTCGTTCCCAATGGGCAAAAGACGGCGAAGGCGTACTACGCGGCCAAGGGCTGGGTCGTCCACACGATCTCGAACCCCTGGGGCTTCACCTCCCCCGGCGAAGGCGCGAGCTGGGGTTCGGCGTGCACCTCGGGCGCTTGGCTCTGCGAGCACCTCTGGAACCACTACGACTACACCCGCGACAAGGCTTACCTGCGCGTGAGGCCCGGACAGCACCGGGTGGAGCTGACCTGCCAGATGCCCGGCCTCAATGCCGGGCAGGGCGGCGACGGCCGCGTGGAGGACAGCTGGGACAACGAAGCCGGCGACGTCAGCTTCCCGTCCGCCACCGTCGACCGCAAGCTGGTCGGCGGCCGGCAGCGGTGCAAGCCGGCGCTGAGCGCTCGCGACGGCGACGCCCCCGCGCGCCCCTGACACCTCATGGCCGCAGCAAACCGTCGGCCTTGAACATCGCCTTGATGCCGCGCACCGCCTGGCGGATGCGCGACTCGTTTTCGATCAAGGCGAAGCGCACATGCCCGTCGCCGTGGTCGCCGAAGCCGATGCCGGGGGACACGCAGACCTTGGCTTTCTCCAGCAGCTGCTTGGCGAACTCCAGCGAGCCGAGCTCCCGGTAGGCCGCGGGAATCGGCGCCCAGATGTACATGCTGGCCTTGGGGCAGTCGACCTGCCAGCCGGCTTCGATCAGCCCCTTGTAGAGCACGTCGCGGCGGCGCTGGTAGCTGGCGCAGATGTCGAGCACGCATTGCTGGTCGCCTTCGAGTGCGGCAATCGCCGCGACCTGCAGCGGCGTGAAGGTGCCGTAGTCGTGATAGCTCTTGATGCGGGCCAGCGCGGCGACGAGGTCGCGGTTGCCGACCATGAAGCCGATGCGCCAGCCGGCCATGTTGTAGCTCTTGCTCAGCGTGAAGAACTCGACCGCCACGTCCTTGGCGCCGGGCACCTGCATGATGGACGGCGCCACGTAGCCGTCGTAGACGATGTCGGCATAGGCGAGGTCGTGCACGACCAGGATGTCGTGCTTCTTCGCCAGCGCCACGACGCGCTCGAAGAAGCCGATGTCCACGCACTGCGCCGTCGGGTTGGACGGGAAGCCGAACACCATCATCTTGGGCTTGGGGTAGCTGCCGCGGATGGTCTTCTCCAGCTCGGCGAAGAAGTCGACCTCGCTGCTGACCGGGATGGCGCGGATGTCGGCCCCGGCGATGACGGCGCCGTAGATGTGGATCGGGTAGCTCGGGTCCGGCACCAGCACGGTGTCGCCGCGGTCCAGCGTCGCGAGCATCAGGTGGGCCAGGCCCTCCTTGGAGCCGATGGTGACGATGGCCTCGTGGTCGGGGTCGATGGCGACGCCGTAGCGGCGCTGGTACCAGTGCGAGATGGCGCGGCGCAGGCGCGGGATGCCCTTGCTGGCCGAGTAGCCGTGGGTGTCGGGCCGCTGCGCCACCTCGTTGAGCTTGGCGACGATGTGCGCCGGCGTGGCCCCGTCGGGGTTGCCCATGCTCATGTCGATGATGTCTTCGCCGCGTCGGCGGGCCGCCAGCTTGAGCTCGGCGGTGATGTTGAAGACGTAGGGCGGGAGGCGGTCGATGCGCGCGAAACGGCGCTTGCCGCCGGAGGCGGAAGAGGAGGAAGTCATTGGCTGTGTACGTAAGCGCCCGGAACCGTCCGAGCGACGTGGGCGGCTTGGCGCCGCACCGCGGGCGACTCTAGCGCAGCTGCGTAAGCTCTCGGACATGACTGAGCCCCTCACATTGACGGTCGACGACGGCAAGACGGTGTCGGCCCTTTGGCAGCTGCCGCCCGAACCGCGCGCCTCCTATGTGTTCGCCCATGGCGCCGGCGCCGGCATGCAGCACGGCTTCATGGAAGCGTTGTCGCAGGCCCTGTTGGAGCAGTCGGTGGCGACGCTGCGCTATCAGTTCCCCTACATGGAACGGGGATCCAAGCGGCCCGACACGCCGGCGGTTGCCCATGCCGCCGTGCGCGCCGCGGTCGCGGCGGCACGTGAGCGCCTGCCGGACACGCCACTGTTCGCCGGCGGCAAGTCCTTCGGTGGCCGCATGACCTCGCAGGCGCAGGCCGCCGCGGCCATGCCCGGGGTGCGCGGTCTGGCCTTTGTCGGCTTTCCGCTGCACCCTGCGGGCAAGCCGGGTATTGAGCGAGCGGCGCATCTGGCAGACGTCAAGGTGCCGATGCTGTTCCTGCAAGGCACGCGTGACGAACTGGCCGAGCTGCCGCTGCTGCAGGGCGTCGTCCAGAGCCTGGGCAAGCGCGCCACGCTGCACCTCGAGGACGACGCGGACCACGCCTTTCACGTGCGGGCGCGCAGCGGGCGCACCGATGCGCAGGTGGTGCAGGCGCTCGCGGCGGCCATGGGCGCGTGGTTCGCTTCCTAGAATGGCCGGATGACCGCCGCCGCCCCCATCGTCTGCATCGGCGGCTTCAATGTCGACCGCAAGCTGCGGCTCCTGTCGCTCTCGCTGGCGGGCTCGTCCAACCCCTGCGAGGCGCATGAGACGCCCGGCGGCGTCGTGCGCAACGTGGCCGAGAACCTGGCTCGGCTCGGCCTGCCCGTGGCGCTGGTGGCAGCGGTGGGCGACGACGCCGGCGGACGCATGCTGATGGAGCAGGCAGCGCGCGTCGGCATCAATACCGATGCGGTGCTCAAGCTGCGCCGGCATTCCAGCGACAGCTACACGGCCGTGCTGTCGCCCGACGGCGCGTTGCACCTGGGCCTGGCGGCCATGCCGCTGGTGGAGCGGCTCAACCCCTGGGCGCTGTCGGCCAGTGCGGCGCTGCGGGCCCGCGCGGCGCTGGTGGTGGCCGACGGCAACCTGCCCACCGACGCCTGGCCGCTGCTGCTGGCCGAGGCGCGGGCCAACGGCATCCCGCTCGTCTGCGTGGCGGTGTCCGAAGCCAAGATGGAGCGGCTGCCGGAGCGGCTCGACGGCCTGCACCTGCTCGTCATGAATGCCGGCGAACTGAACACCATCGCGCCGCTGTCGACCGACGCCTTCGACGCGCTGCATGCACGTGGCGTGGGCTGCGTGCTGGTGTCCAAGGGCGGCGACGGCCTGCTGCTGAGCACGCCCGGCCGCGCGCCGCGCCACTGGCCGGCGCCGCAGGTGGCCGTCGTCGATGTGACCGGCGCGGGCGATGCGCTGTCTGCCGGCGTCTGCGCGTCGCTGCTGAAGGCGCCGGACGATTTCGACGCTGCCGCGCGCCTGGGCCTGGACCTCGCCGCGCTGACGCTGCAGACCGAGGACAGCGTCCACCCCGAACTG
>SEEY01000486.1 GCA_004211235.1 Rubrivivax sp. | reverse complement strand
TTCGAAGGCCGGACGCCGGCCGCCGGCGACGAAGCGTTCGACACGGATCTCGCGCTGGCCACCGGCGAACTGGCAATGCTCATCCCTGCGCTGATCGCCGGCCTGGGCGGAGAGCACGACTTCGCCGACCTCGCCAAGGTGGCGGCAGAGCACAACGCCCGCAGCCCGCACGCCCCGGCAGCGGCACCGGCCGCGCCAGTCGGCGCCTACCACCCGGACGCCGAGACGGACCCGATGTACGCCCAGGCCCTGCAGATCGTCCAGCAGAACCGGCGCGCATCCATCTCTCTGGTGCAGCGGCATCTGCGCATTGGCTACAACCGCGCCGCCAGGCTGCTGGATCGCATGCAGGGCGAGGGCCTGATCGGGCCGTTGCTCGCCGATGGCGGGCGCGAGTTCCTGGGGAAGGCGGTCGCAGCATGAGCACGCCAGACCTGAAGACCGAAGGCGAGCCGGGTGCCCGCGCAGGGGATGGGAAAACCCTGGCCGCTCAGATCGAGCGCGCCCGAGCGCTGGCCGCGCAGTTCCGCTCGCACCCGGCCAGCCGCTCCATCGACGAAATCGAAGAGGCCGGCGAGCTGCTGTACACCCTGGCCGCAGCCCCTGCCGTGTCGGCGCCGGCTGGCTACAAGCTGGTGCCGCTGGAGCCGACCGACGCGATGCTTGACGTTGACTATTCGTTCTCGTTGAGCAGCCGCTTCAATCGCCGAATCGTCTGGCACGCAATGCTGGCCGCATCTCCTGCCGCGCCCGCGCCGGCCCGGCGCGCGGACCTAGCACAGCGCGTCACCGACTACCTTTCTGGCGGCGGCCTGTTCAACCCGGAGCTGGCGAACCACGACGCCGTGCGCAATCTGCTCATCGAGTGCCGGGACGCTTTCCAAGGCCCTGCCACTGAGAGCAGCCATGAGCGAGACGAAGCCCGAATTGACGCCGTGGCTCCCCGCCACAGCCAACCCAGCACGGCAAGGCGTCTACGAAGTCCAAACGGATGAGTGGGAAGCCCCCAACTACCGCCACTGGAATGGCAGCAATTGGAGCTCCACATGGCACAGCCCGCAGCAGGCCGCGCGCTCTGGGTGGTACCCCTACGGGCCCGGCGAAGGCCTCACCGGCTGGCGCGGCCTGGCCGAATCCCCAGCCCCTGGCGCCGAACAGGGCGCCGCCCAACAACCCACCACCACCAAGGGACCGCAATGAACCTGACCCAACGTATCGCCTTGTGCTGGCGCATTCTTCGCGCCAAGCCGGGCAACCTGCTCGACCACGCCGGCCGCGAGCTGCCGAAGCCCGAGGGCGACGAAATGCAGGCGCTGATGAACCAGCAACTGCGCGAAATGGTGTTGGTGTTCTCGACGCACGGGCACAGCGGCTTCAGCGCATCGTGGGCACGCCACGCGCTGGGCAAGCTGCTTGCGTACGAGCCGATCGGTCCGTTGACAGGCGAGCCAGACGAATGGTGCGAAGTCAGCGACGGGGTCTATCAGAACCGCCGATGCAGCCGCGTCTTCAAGGACGCCAGCGAGATGGGCGGTCAGGCCTACGACCTGGACGGCAAGGTCTTTCGCGAGCCGAGCGGCTCCTGCTTCACGAACCGCGACAGCCGCACACCCGTGACGTTCCCCTACACGCCGACCACGGTCTACGTGGACGTGCCGGAGGCGGCCTGACATGACCACCCCCGAAATCCCAGCGTTCCAGCCTGCACCCGACTGGCAGTTCGACGTGACACTGGACGAAGAGCAGGCGAAGCTGCTGCGCGACCACCTCGTCAACGACGCCGACGCCGACGAGGCCTTCTCGATCCGCCTGATCGTCGGCGAAGGGCACTCCGGGCACGGCTTGTATGTCGCCCAAGCCGAGTATCAGGACGAAGGCGCCGTGCTGCTGGCTGAGATGCCCGCCTTTGCGGCGCGCGCTGGCCTGCCGGTCATGGGCGGCCGCGAGTCCGTTGAAGACGCGCTCGCCATCGTCGAATCGTTCGGCTCCGGCATCGATGGCCTCAACGACGCCTATGCGCGCCAGATCATCCTGGCAGAAGAGGTGAAGCGCCTACAGGCCGCAGAGTCCACGCTCGCCGAGCTGGTCGAACTGAAGGACATGAAAGACGGCATCGATCAAGACATCGTGTCGCCGCGCGTCCACGCCGACTATGCGAAGCGCAAGCCCGTCGTATGGAGCAAAGCGCGCAGCGCACTGCGCCCGCGAGAGCTCGGCGGGGCCGCCTTGAGGGTTCCGCTGCCCCGTGCCTTCGCTGCGCCGTCCGCAATCCCAGCCCCTGAGGGTGCTGAACCGAACCTGCGCGCCGCAGCGCAGATGGCGCTCGACATGCTGTCGGAGGTTGGCCACTGGGACCATCGCGGCGACACCCTCGAAGAGGCGTGGGACGAAAAGGGCCTGGCCGGAAGGTGGCGCGACAGCCTGAAGACCCTGCGCGCCGCCCTTGCCTGGCGCCCCTGCCGCCAATGCGACACGCCGCACGAATGCGTGACCCGAGGCTGCGCCGCTGCGGCCATTGCGGCTGACCAATCCCCAGCAGAGGGGGATGCGCTGCGCGCCGCAGAGGCGGTCGCCGACCTTGAATTGCTGCCCGAGGATCGCACCGCCATTGCTGCCATCGTCGCGGCCGGCTACTCCCATGCGAGGAAGGTGCGCGCCCATCCCCAGCCCAAGGGGACGGCGGCTCGCATCGACATGGCTGGCCTGGAGGTCGTCCTGGCGGCGCTGACGGCCATCGCCACAAAGCAACGCATGGTCGGAGACGTGATCGAGCCAGTGCGAACGATCAATGACGCCGCTGTGCTGGCGAAGTCGGCAGCAGCCCGCCTGGATCGCATCCTGATTGCCGCAGAGATCGCGGAGAAGGCCGTCCAAGCCCCCGCAGTAGGGGCTGAGGCAGTCGAAGACCTGATGACCAAGATCCAGGCATTCGGCCTGGCCTGCTACATGCACGAGCCTGGCGAAGAGCAGATCGCCATGCAGGACGAGATTCGCGCTGACCTGATCGCGCTCGACGCCCAGCCCACGGTTGAGCATCCCGATGACGTCGCCGTCGATGCCCTGGCAACGGCTATGAAAGCGAAGCTGGCAGATGCGCGTGCGAAGGGCCGCTCTGGATGGCAGACCTGCCCGCCCGAGGATCTGTCGTTGATGCTGCGCGAACACGTCGAGAAGGGCGACCCGCGCGACGTGGCGAACTTCTGCGCGTTCCTATGGGCGCTCGGGAAGGGCGTCACATTGCCGCCAACCGGCACCGACAACTTCGACCTGTGGGTCAGGCGTGGAATGGGGCTCCGCACCGCCGCACCGCTGACGGATGCGCAGGTGTTCAAGGCGCTGGAAGACGAGGCCCGCCGCTTGAACGGCGGCACGCTGGCCGGCCTGCACATGAATCCCGAGATGCTGTCCGAGGTCATCAAGATTTTCCGCATCGCCGAGCGCGCCCACGGCATCGGCGCTTTCGATGTGCCGGTACACCCCCTGGGAGGCCAGTCATGAGCACTGTCGCTGCGCTCTACGTCGAGACGGACGGCTGCTACTTCGGCCAGGCCGGCGTCGAGCCGTGGGACATCACCCGCGACGCCCGCACCTACGCTGGCCCCTGGCCCGTCGTCGCCCACCCGCCCTGCCAGCGCTGGGGCCGCTTCTGGCATGGC
>SEEY01000485.1 GCA_004211235.1 Rubrivivax sp. | reverse complement strand
GCCCGGGGACGTGGGGCGTTCAGCGTGCAGCCGCTGCGGCCCGCAAACGCAACACTTCGACCGCGTCGACCTCGCCGGCGGCATGGCCGAAGGACTGGCGCAGATGGCTGGCCAGCGCCGCCAGATCCCCCGCGCCGAGCACGCCCGCAAAGGGCGGCATGCCGTAGGGCCGCGGCTGGCCCGGCGTGGCCGGCGCGAAGCCGCCGCGCTCGATGACGCGGATCAGGTTGGCCGGGCTGGCCTGCGCAACGATGCGGCTGCCCGCCAGCGCCGGATAGGCCGGCGCGCCGGATTCGTTGGCTCGACCTTCTCCGCGCTCGCCATGGCAGGCGGCGCAGTGGTCCTTGTAAAGCCTGGCGCCGAGCTCCCGGCGACGGGGATCGGGTTCGCTGGGCTGCGGCCGGGTCACCGCCTGCTCCGGCAGCGCGCGCAGCCAGGCGCTCATGGCAGCGAGGTCGGCGTCGTTGAGTGCTGCGGTGCTGCCGAGCACCACCTCGGCCATCGGCCCCTGGGCGGTGTGGCCGCCGGCCTGGCCGTCGCGCAGCCAGCGCTGCAGCATGGCGTCGGGCCAGCGCTGCACACCGGCTTCGGCAGGGTCCAGCAGCGACGGTGCCACCCAGCCCAGGCCCGCGAGCAGGCCACCGCGGAAATCCGCCGGGCCGAAGTCGCCACCCAGAAAGCCGCGGCCGGCATGGCAGGCGCTGCAGTGGGCCAGACCTTGCCCCAGATAGGCGCCGCGGTTCCAGGTGGCGTCGCGAGCCGGGTCGGGCTGGAAAACGCCGGGCTTGAAGTACAGCGCCCGCCAGGCGGCGATGGCGAGCTGGCTGCCATAGAGCCCGCGCAGTTCGTGCTCGCGGCGCGGTGCGGCCACGGCCGGTTGCGCCTGCAGCCAGGCGTGCAGGGCGTCGGCGTCCTCGCGGGTCACGAGGGTCGTGTTGGTGATCGGGTGGGCGGGCACCAGCAGCCGGCCGTCGCGGCTCTGGCCGAGGTGGAGGGCGCGCCAGAAGTCGTCCGCCGTCCAGCCGGCCAGGCCGGTGGCATCGGGTGTCAGGTTGGTGGAGAAGACCGTGCCGAAAGGCGTTGGAATGGCCCGGCCGCCGGCCAGGCGCTCGCCGCCGCGGGCGGTATGGCAGCCGGCGCAGTTGCCCACCGCCGCCAGGTAGGCGCCGCGCTCCACGCTGGCCGGCGCGGTGCGGGTGGACGGTGGCGGCCCGTCGGGCATGCCGCGCTGCCATGCCAGTAGCCCCAAGGCCAGGGCGGCGAGGGCGGCCAGCACGGCCAGTGGCGCCAGCGCGATCAGCAGGCGCCGCCTCATGGCTGCAGCCCGCCGCAGCGCATCGGTGCCGGCCCCGGCAGGGCGGCTGCAGGATGGGGGTCGGCCGGCAGGGGCCGGCCGGCGAGGTACTGGGTGAGCGCGTTGATCTCGCCGTCGGTCAGCGCCTTGGCGATGGTGTGCATGCAGTCCGGCGCCTGCGCACGCCGCTGGCCGCTGCGCCAGGCGCCGAGCTGGCCGTTCAGGTAGTCACGCGACAGCCCGAGCAGGCCTGGCACGGCCGGCTGCGTGCCAGTCAGCCGCTCGCCATGGCAGGCGACGCAGGCGGGCAGGCGGCGGGCGGCGTCGCCATTGCGCACGAGCGCCTCCGCGCGCGCCAGCTCCGGCGCCGGCAGCGTGGGCGGCTGCGGCGGCGGATAGGGCAGGTCCAGCGACGCGAAGTGGCCGGCCAGTTCCTTCAGGTAGGCATCCGACAGGGGCGCGATCAGCTCGCTCATCAGCCCATAGTCGCGCCGGCCGTCGCGGAAGTTGAGCAGCTGGTTGTAGAGATAGCCCGCCGGCTTGCCTGCCAGCCGTGGGTAGTAGCCGTCCGGCGCGGCGCGTCCTTCCTTGCCGTGGCAGACGGTGCAGGCCGTCGCGCGTTGGGCCAGCGTGTCGGGCACCGGCTGGGCCAGCGCGGCGCAGCCGGCCAAGCCGAGCAGTGCGGCGACAAGTTGTCTGAAGACGACGGGCATGGCCACAGTGTGCCTCGGCGGGTGATGGCGCTGACCGGCGTTGCGCTAACGCGCGCCGAAGATGGCCGAGCCGACACGCACCATCGTCGAGCCGGCCTGGATGGCGTCTTCGAGGTCGGCGCTCATGCCGAGCGACAGCGTGTCGAGCGACAGGCCGTCGGCCTTCAGCGCCTCGAACAGCGCCGCCATCACCTGATGCTGGGCCAGTGCGCCGGGGCCGGGCCCCGGCACCGCCATCAGCCCGCGCAGCTGCAGGCGCGGCAGCGCGGCGACCTGATGCGCCAGCGCGGTGACTTCCGCCGGCAGCAGCCCGCTCTTGCTCGCCTCGGCGCTGATGTTGACCTGCAGGCAGACGTTCAGCGGCGCCAGGCTGGCCGGGCGCTGTTCCGAGAGGCGCTGCGCCACCTTGAGCCGGTCCACCGAATGCACCCAGTCGAAGGCTTCGGCCACGGGGCGGGTCTTGTTGGACTGCAGCGGGCCGATCAAATGCCATTCGATCTGCGCGCGCAGGTCGGCCAGTTCGGCGATCTTGGCCAGGCCTTCCTGCACATAGTTCTCGCCGAAGGCGCGGGCGCCGGCCGCAAAGGCCTCTCGCACGGCGGAACCGGGGAAGGTCTTGCTGACGACGAGGAGTCGGACCGCACCGGCAGGCCTGCCGGCTGCGACACATGCCGCAGCGAGTCGTGTTTTGGTGACTTGGAGGGAATCCGAGATGGCCATAATCAGTCGAGCTTCACAGGTACACCATGGACATCACTCAGCTGCTGGCATTTTCGGTCAAGAACAAGGCGTCTGACCTGCACCTCTCGGCCGGCCTGCCGCCGATGATCCGCGTGCATGGCGACGTGCGGCGCATCAATGTCGAGGCGCTGGACCACCGGGCGGTCCACGACATGGTGTACGACATCATGAACGACTCCCAGCGCAAGGCCTACGAGGAGACGCTGGAGGTGGACTTCTCCTTCGAGATCCAGGGCCTGGCGCGCTTTCGCGTCAACGCCTTCAACCAGAACCGCGGCGCGGGCGCCGTGTTCCGGACGATTCCGAGCAAGATCCTGAGCCTGGAGCAGCTCAACGCGCCCAAGATCTTTGCCGAGCTGTCGCTGCGCCCGCGCGGCCTGGTGCTGGTGACCGGCCCGACCGGCTCGGGCAAGAGCACGACGCTGGCGGGCATGGTCAACCACCTCAACGAGAACGAGTACGGCCACATCCTCACGATCGAGGACCCGATCGAATTCGTGCACGAGTCCAAGAAGAGCCTGATCAACCAACGTGAGGTCGGCCCGCACACGCACTCCTTTGCCAACGCGCTGCGCTCGGCGCTGCGCGAAGACCCGGACTGCGTGCTGGTCGGTGAAATGCGCGACCTGGAAACCATCCGGCTGGCGCTGACGGCAGCCGAGACGGGTCACCTCGTGTTCGGCACGCTGCACACCTCGTCGGCCGCCAAGACGGTGGACCGCATCGTCGACGTCTTCCCTGCGGCCGAGAAGGAAATGGTGCGGGCGATGGTGTCGGAATCGCTGCAGGCCGTCATCTCGCAGAGCCTGTGCAAGTTGAAGGACGGCAGCGGCCGCGTCGCGGCCCACGAGATCATGCTGGGTACGTCGGCCATCCGAAATCTCATCCGCGAGAACAAGGTGGCGCAGATGTATTCC
>SEEY01000484.1 GCA_004211235.1 Rubrivivax sp. | reverse complement strand
CTCCCAGGCCCAGGGGCTGACGCAGGGCACGGCGATCAGGTTGGCGCGGCCGGTGGTTTCCAGCCCGTGGTCACGCAGGAACTGCAGCGCGCCCAGCACGCCGCTGGTCTCGTAACCGTGCACCCCGCCGGTGACGACCACGGTGGGCAGTTCGGGCCGCCACTCGCGGCTGCGCAGCGCGCGCAGCGGGAATTGCTCGCCGTCGTACGTCAGGGTGCCGTAGTCGCTGACGTCGAAATCCTGGCGCAACGAGTCGATCACGCTGAGCACGTCGGTCGCGTAGCTGCGCTGCCGGACGGCGCGGCTGCGCCAGGCGGCGACTTCCGCTGCGCCCCAAGCCTGCCCCGGCTTGCCGATGGGATAGAAGGAGAGGTCGTTCATGGCGGCACAGTCTGCCAGCCGCGCCCCGGACGTGATGAAAGAATGCCGCATGACCCCTGTCCGACCTGTCGTCATCAGCATGGGCGATGCCTGCGGCATCGGCCCGGAGATCATCGCCAGCCTGTGGCGCGCCGAAGCACCGCGCGATGCCGTCGTTGTCGGTGACGTGGGCGTGCTGCGTCGGGCCGTCGCGGCGACGGGAGGCGGCCTGGCGGTGGCGCATCTCGCCTCGATGGGCGAGGTCGACCGCGTGCCGCCGCGCTGCCTCCCCGTCTGGCAACCCGACGGTCTGCCAGCGGGCCTGATCGACGCCCCGCTGGGCCAGGTCGATGCCCGCGCCGGTGCAGCGGCGGCGCGTTGCATCGAGGCAGGCGTCGGGCTGATCCGGGCCGGTCAGGCGCTCGCGCTCGTCACCGCACCCATCCACAAGGAGGCGCTGCACGCGGCCGGGTCGCCCTTCCCGGGCCACACCGAGATGCTGCAGGCGCTGGCCGGCAACGTGCCGGTGCGCATGATGCTGGCCAACGAGGAGTTACGCACGGTGCTCGTCACCATCCATTGCTCGCTGCGCGACGCCATCGAGCGCATCACGCGCGAAGCCGTGCTCGAGACGCTGCGCATCACCGGCACGGCCTTGCAGCGCATGGGCATCGCCGCGCCGCGCATCGCGGTGGCGGGCTTGAACCCGCATGCGGGGGAGGGGGGGCTCTTCGGCGACGAGGAGATCCGCCACATCGCGCCGGCCATCGCCGATGCGCGCGCGCAAGGTTGGGACGCCACGGGCCCGTTCGCGCCGGACACGGTGTTCATGCGTGCGCGCCGCGGCGAGTTCGACGTCGTCGTCGCGATGACGCACGACCATGGCCTGATCCCGGTGAAGTACCTTGGCGTGGAGCAGGGCGTCAACGTGACGCTGGGCCTGCCCTTCGTGCGCACAAGCCCCGACCACGGCACGGCGTTCAACATCGCCGGCCGGGGCCTGGCGGATCCGTCGAGCCTGGGGGCTGCGCTCGCGATGGCCAGGCGGCTAGCATCGGTGCCATAGAAGCGGACTCAGGGAGAAGCATGATGAAACACGTCCTGCAATGTGGTGCGCTGGCCTTCCTGATGGGCTGTGCCGCACTGACGCCGGCGCTCGCCGCGGATGAGAAATATTCGGTCTCCGTGGCTTTCGATGCGTCATTCGACGCGGAGGGACGGGTCACCGAGCTGCGCCCGCACAAGGAAGCCGAGCATCCGGCGGCGCTGTGGGCCAATCTGAAACCCCGCCTGCTGACGATGAAGGTGCCGCCCGTCGTCGGAGAAGACGGCCAGCCCGCCACGTTCCGCACCGGCCTGTACCTGAGCCTGGAGGTCGAGCCGGGTGACGGCAAGACAGGCCAGATCCGCATCAAGGGCCTCAAGCCCTCGCCGCTCGTGCTGGTGGAGGACTACTTCGGCCTGCCGCGCGACGTCTCGCGCTCGGCCGGCTGGACCGGCGATGTCGAGGCCGAATGCACCGTCGGCATCGACGGACGCTGCGGCGAAGTGAAGGTGAAAGCGCTGCCGGGCATTCCGCATTCGGTGCTGAAGTGGGCGAACGCAACGCTGGGCCTGTGGCGCTTCCAGCCGCCGGAGATCAACGGCAAACCCATCCCGTCACCGGTCCGGCAGTCGTTCAGCCTCAGCATCAAGGAGAACGCGCCGGACTATTACCACTTCCGGCGCAGCTTCTGAGCCGGCGTTGATCAGGCCTTGCTGGTGAGCGCCGCGAGTTGCGCGCGTGCGCGGGCCGTGGCGCGTTCCAGCAGGTGCGCCGTTTCATAGGCGCGCATGCGATCGGCCTCGCAGAGCTTTTTCAGCATGCGCGCCGTCATCGTCACCGTCTGCTGCTGGCGATTGCCGTGCGTGAAGATGAAGAAGCTGCGGCCCGCGCTGATGTGTGCCAGGCGCATCTTCTGCCACTCGGTGCCGGTGTGCATCTGGTAGGCGAAGCCCAGCTGCATGTTGTCCATCAGCGCCGCGCCGCCGCTTGCGTCCTGCGCGCCCTCGGCGGCAGGCAGGCCGTCGATGGAGATGTCCACCGCCTGCAGCGGGGCGGCTGCCGCAGCAGCGTCGTTGCCGGACAGATCCAGGTCCAGCTCGCCGTTCCAGTCGACGGTGGCCTCCTCGACGAGGCCCAGGCTCTTGGCTTCGGCGGGCGTCAGCCGCTGGCTGGCGTCCAGGTCCGCAGGCAGCGTCTCGCCCGCCATGGGCTTGGCGAGATCCGCCTCGCTGGGCGGGGCGACGCCGAAGATCTGGTCGAGCTGCTTGACGAGCAGGTTGGTGTCGAGCGCGCTCGGCGCCTGGCCCTTCAGCGATTCGGCATGCGCCGGCAGCAGCGCGCCGAAGAAGTCCTTGCGCGGGCCGTCCGGCCAGCGGATCAGGTCCAGCCCCTCGTTCAGGGTGCGCATCAGGTTGGGCAGCTCGCGCAGGAAGTCGGCCCGCGCGGCCGTGCCGCCCTTGGGCTGCACGCTCATCACAAGGCTGCGGCCGAGCGTGCGCAGACGCAGCGCCCGCTCGGGCGCGCCTTCGCGCGACGCCAGCACGATGGCCTGGCTCCACACGCCGGCGAGGAAACTGCGCAGGAACTCCTGCATCGGCACCTTGGCCAGCTGCTGCTGCAGCAGCAAAGCGTATCGCTGCTGCAGGCGCAGGTCGGTCTCGCGGCGCTCGACGACGGCGGCGGCGTCGCCCGAGGCCTTCAGCGAGACCCGGGCCTGGTCGGCGATGAAGGCTTCGAGGTTGTCCAGCTTGGCCGTGTAGACGTCCATGCGGTCGAAATCGCCCTGGGCCACGTCCTGCACAAGGTCGCGCACATGGGCGAGGAAGGAGCGTCCCGGGTCTTCGCTGAAGTCGTCGAAGGCGCAGGCCAGCGAGGCGAGGCGGTTGACGAATTGACGCACCGGATGGCGGCGCGAAGAGAAAAAGGTTTCGTCGCCCAGGGCAGCGCGCAGCACGGGCAGCTGCAGCCGCGCCAGCAGGCGCGCCATCTGAGGCGGCACCTTGGGGTCGGACAGGATCTGGTCGAACAGGCTGCTGACCACGTCGATGACCATGTGATCCAGCCGCCCCGTGGAGGCCTGGCGCAGCTCGTCGCGGTGCAAGTTGATGACATTGGTCGGCAGCGGCGCCTGACCCCAGGCACTGGGCTCGCCGGAGAGCGTGTCCAGGCCCATGCGGCTGGAGTGTCCGCTGTCGTAACCGTCGTAGGTGGCCGGTGTCTGCGCCAGGCGGCGCAGCAGGTCCATCATCTGCGGATCGACGCG
>SEEY01000483.1 GCA_004211235.1 Rubrivivax sp. | reverse complement strand
GACTTGGCGCTGGCCGGTCTATCAGGAGTAGCCCTGGTTTGGTTCAATACTGCGGTGCGAGGATCGGGGATATCGGGTCTTCTGCGGTCAACAGTTATATCGGTCCGGCCCGTTTCGGGGTTAAACACCCATGAGATGGATTCATAGAGGGACCCAAGAAAATTCGACTGTGCGGCGTGCGCCAAATTCACATCAATAGGAATCCACCACAACTGCGCGCGAATTTGGGCCCCGGCTGCGGGACGCGTGAGGGGCCGGACATCGGGAGTCAAGATGGAATAGCCCCCGCTGGTGCTGCCACGCACATCCCAATTGACCCTGTATTCGCCGCCCGTGACCATCGTGACGGTGTCGACGAATAACGCGGTCGCGGTTGCAACCCCATTGACAGACCCTCCGCCGCCGCCCGCGACCGCATGGGCGCGGAGTTCTCCGGGCCTGGCAATGGCTTTGCTGTTGATGAACCCCGCTGTCGTTCCGGCCGAAACAGCGCGGCCGTCCGAACTCTCTCTAAAGGGGTCTCCATAGACGTAGCCCAGGGGTAAGAAGTAGGTATCCAATGCAGTTTGGATACCCGGGTTCGGCACAGGGTCGATGATGGTGATCACGCCCTGCACGGACGTGCCAAGGGTCGCGCCGGTCTGGCCTCCTCCCAGACCCAGGATCGCCGGCAAGCTGGGAATCGGCGGCAGCAGAGCGACCTTGAGCGCATGGCATCCGCCGCTGGCGGCCCAACCGACGACGCCAAGGAACATAAGAGCGAAGGTTCGCATGGGGAATCTCCATGTTGAAAGGAAAGGCGCGAGACGCCGTCGAATAGGCCGACGGTCCACGCCACTCGACGGGGCGGCCTGATCGGGCATCTGGGGGTACTCAACTCCCAGCGAGCACACCACCCACCGTGCGAGTCCTCAGTGGACGGTTCAACCCGTTGGCGCGCGCGCCGAAACCGCCCGCCGGAACGACGTGCGCATGACCGACGCTTGGCGGATGGTTGAGCGCGACAGATGCCGTCTGCAGCACCGTCGCAAGACCCTTCGCACTGGCGCGTTCGTTCATCAGCGCCTCGAACAGACGGGTCATGCCGGCGCGTCGAGCGGCTTCGATCAGGGTCCGCTCGAGCACGTCGCGCTGTGCGTGGCTGCCGCCGAAGCGGTGCGCCACGTGACGGACCGGCCGCAGCAACTGGACGACCTGCTCGTACCGGCCCTCGGCGAAGGCGGCGATCGCACGGGTCGCTGCCTGGCCGACCTCGAGCGTGAAGCCCGCGTTGTCATCACCGCGTTCGGCGGCCGCGTTCTGGGCTTCAAGCAGGGTCCGGGCGCTGTCCGGGCGCCAGGCCGCGACGAAAGCCATCATGGCGTGCATATCGTTGAAGGCGTAATTCGCCGCGGTCGTCAGAGGCGCCCAACGGTCTGCCAGCGCCTGCCAGCGCTCGCCGACGTCGATGCCGCGCAGGTGCAGGCGCCACAGCAGCGACGAGGCGTCGACCATGTCCAGCACGACGCCGGACGCCGGGCCGCAGATCGGGCCGTCGACCAGGGTCAGCACCTCGTCGATCTGGTCCAGGTCGAGGTGGTACAGCGCCAGGTGCCACCAGTTGTGAGTGGCGAGGAAGCTGCCCTCGCTCCAGGCGGGTACGTTGCCGCGCAACCATTCAATGCCTTCCTGCCGGCGCCCTTGCATCTCAAGCACATGGGCTACGGCGTGCTGGCCCCAGCCGTCGAGCGGCTGGATCTCGACGCAGCGACGTCCCAGCGCCTCGGCGCGGCCGTACTGCCCGGTCTCCTCCAGCCCGAAGGCCATCATGCCCAGCACCGCGTGGAAGCCGGTGGTCTCGACGCCCCAGTGCGGCAGCGCACGGGCGAGGCGGTCATGCAGCATGCGCGAGTCGCCGCGGAAGAAGTCGATCTGGTGGCCCGCCTGGAGCGCCAGGGCGTCTAGCGGGCACTCGATGCTCAGGTCCTCGAGCGTGCGGCCGGCGTCGGCCCAGCGTCCGCGCACCAGCTGGCCCACCGCAGCCAGGTGGCCGCGCTCGCGCGCTGTCATTGGCAATGACAGCGCGCGCCGGTGTGAATCCCGCGCGACGCCGATGCCGCCCGGCTCGGTACCCAGCAGGTGCAGGTAGGCGTGCAACAGGTGCCCCATGGCCATCTCGGGGCTGGCCTCGAGCGCCGCACGGACACTGGCCACCGGGTCGCCGATGAAGCAGCGCAACTGGTGCTGTGCCAGTTCGAGATGCTCCAGAGCGGCTGGCACGCAGCCGCTCACCACGTGGCCTGCTGAGTCTTCCAGGTTCATTCGAACCTCCGATGGCGCGGTTTTGATGGCTTGATGATCGACACGGCCGCTCTTCAGGTCCTTGCCGTCGCCCTGAATCCTTATGAATCGCGCGCGGTGCCGGGACCGTGGCGCAACTGGACTGCGGTCTGGCTGTCACTCTCGGTCTGTCAAACTTGCAGGCGCCATGGACGAGCACGTACTTCGATTCGGCCGCTTCCGGCTCGATCCGGTTCGCGGCGTGCTGCTGCACGATGGGGCTCCTGTCCGCATCGGCCCGCGGGCGACCCATCTGCTGCTGGTGCTGGTTCAGCGCGGGCGCTCGGTGGTCTCCAAGGCAGAACTGTTTGACCTGGTGTGGCCGGGTCTGGTCGTCGAAGAAAACAACCTGCAGCAGCACATCTCGGCGCTGCGAAAGGTGTTCGGGCCGGAGGCCATCGTCACGGTGCCGGGACGGGGTTACATGTTCACGCTGGCGCCTGAGGGTGAGCTGTCGACGGCCAGCGACCCGGGCCGTGAGACCGCCGCCGAAGCCAATGGAGCCCCGGCTGCAGCAGCCCATGTGCGCGAGGCGCAGTTGCCCGCGATGGCGCCGCTGATCGGCCGCGAATCCGAAGTGGCCGAACTGCGCGAATGTTTGCGCGCGCATGCCGTCGTGACGGTGGTGGGACCGGGCGGTATCGGCAAGACCCGGCTGGCGCTGGCGGCGGCGCATGCCTGCCAGCTCGATCTGGCCGGCGGCGTCTGGCTGATGGATCTGTCGGTGCTCGCCGACGGCGGACGGGTGGCGTCGACCGTGGCGCATGCGCTGGGCATCGTTCTGCCCACGGCATCGGTTTCGGTGGGGGGCCCTGCAGGGACGATTGCAGCCGCGCTGCGCGGGCAGGACCTGCTGCTGGTGCTGGACAACTGCGAGCATGTGCTCGATCACGTGGCCGAACTGGTCGATGCCCTGCGCCAACGCGCTCCGCGCGTGCGTGTGCTGGCCACATCGCAGGAGCCCCTGCACGTGGTGGACGAACAGGTCTTTCGCCTGGCGCCGCTCGCCCTGCCTGATCCCGCCGACGCCATCGCCGACACTGACGGCCGCGCGGCCGCACGCAGCGGAGCGGTGCAGCTGTTCATCGCTCGCGCCCAGGCCGTCGACAGGCACTTCTCGCCGACGCCCGACGTGCTGCCGGCCGTTGTCGACATCTGTCGGCGGCTCGATGGCCTGCCGCTGGCCATCGAGCTGGCGGCGGCGCGCCTGCCTTTGCTGGGCGTGCAGGGTCTTCAGCAGCGCCTGGATGAGCGCCTGGGCGTGCTGGGCGCGCGCCTCGGCCGCGGTCCGATGCGCCAGCAGACGATACGCGCGGCCTTGTCATGGAGTCATGCGTTGCTGACCCGGCCGGC
>SEEY01000482.1 GCA_004211235.1 Rubrivivax sp. | reverse complement strand
ACGATGGGCGCCTGCCTGCTGTTCGGTTTTCTGGACGCCATGGCCATCCGGATGCAGGGCGTGCGGCTGCCGGCCGGCCTGGGCGGGGGCGAAGTCCCCGTGCAGCTCATCCAGGCCTTGCCCTACATCCTGACCGTCGTGCTGCTCGCCGGCTTCATCGGCTCGGCGATTGCGCCCAAGGCGCTGGGCAAGCCTTACGTCAAGGAACGCTGATGGAACTCTCCCAAGACCTGCTGGACCGCCTGCTCGCCGAATCCCTGCGCGCCCGCGAGTTCTCGCACTCGCCCTATTCGAAGTACAAGGTCGGCGTCGCCATCCTCGACGAGCAGGGCCGCATCCACATCGGCGCCAACATGGAGAACGCCTCCTACCCGCAGGGCTGGTGCGCCGAGCCTTCGGCACTGACGGCCATGCTGATGGCGGGCGGCCGGCAGGCCCGGGTCGCCCTGGTCACCGGCCCCGGCCCGGACATCATCACGCCCTGCGGCGGCTGCCGTCAGAAGCTGCGCGAGTTCTCCGTGCCGGAAGAACTCGTCATCATTGCCGGCGATCCTGGCGGCATCCGCCAGCGCTGGACCCTGGCCGAGCTGCTACCCCACAGCTTCGGCCCCGAACATCTCAAGACCTGAGGTCTCCCATGATCGACAACAAGACCCTCGACCTCGCCATCGGCGCGAGCGTCGAAAAGCTGCAATCCCTGTTCGGCGACGCGCCTGCCGTCGCCGTTGTGCTCGGCTCCGGCTGGGCCGGCGCGGTCAGCCATGTGCAGGACGGCAAGAGCCTGCCCTACACGCAGCTGCCCGCCTTCCCGCAACCGAAGGTGGAAGGCCACGTCAACGAGATCGTGGTCGGCAACATCGGAGCGCAGCGCGTCATCTTCCTGCGCGGCCGGGCCCACACCTACGAGAGCGGTGACTGCACCGGCATGGCCGGCGCGCTGCGCACGCTGAAATCTTGGGGCGTCAAGCTGCTGCTGCAGACCAACGCATCGGGCTCCCTGCGCGCACACATGCAGCCCGGCAGCCTGATGCTGATCGCCGACCACATCAACGCGCCGCAGCGCAGTCCGTTGGTGGGCGAGCAGGGCAGCCATCGGTTCGTCGACATGAGCACGGCATATGACGCCGAGCTGCGCAGGCATGCGCTGGCGCTGGCCAAGCGCGAGAACCTGATGCTGGGCGAAGGCACCTATGTCTGGGCGCTCGGTCCGCAGTTCGAGACGCCGGCCGAGATCCGCATGTTCGCGGCCTGGGGCGCGGACGCCGTGGGCATGAGCACCGTGCCCGAGACCATCCTGGCCCGCCACGCCGGCCTCAAGGTGATGGGCATCGCCTTGATGACGAACATGGCGGCCGGCCTGTCCGCCGAGGCGCTGACGCACGACCTGACCCTGAAGCAGGCGCAGCTGTCGGGTGAGCGCGCTTCGGCTTTTCTCGCGGCGCTGGTGGCGAGCTTGGCGGACCTTTCGCTATGACGGCCGACCTGAAAGCCGCGGCCCGTACCGCGCTGGCCTGCCTGGACCTGACCAGCCTGAACGACGCCGACACAGCGGCCGACATCGACGCGCTGTGCCAGCGGGCGCAGACGGCCCATGGCCCCGTGGCGGCCGTCTGTGTCTGGCCGCGCTTCGTCGCGCAGGCGCGCGCCGCGCTGCCGGCATCCATCAAGGTCGCTGCCGTAGCAAACTTCCCGGATGGCGCGCTGGACCTGCCGCGGGCGCTGGCGGACATCGCGGAGATCGCCTTGGCCGGCGGTGACGAAGTCGACGTCGTGCTGCCCTACCGCACGTTGCTGGCGGATCAGGCGACCGAGGTCGCCGAGTTCCTGTCCGAGGTGCGCTTCGCCACCCGGCCGCTGACGCTCAAGGTCATCATCGAATCAGGCGAGCTCGAGACGGCCGACCGCATCGCTCAGGCCACGCGCCTGGCGCTGGCGGCGGGCGCCGACTTCGTCAAAACCAGCACCGGCAAGACCAAGGTCGGCGCGACGCCTGCCGCGGCGGCCGTGATGCTCAAGGAGATCGCCACGAGCGGCCTGTCCGCGGCCGGCTTCAAGGCCTCGGGCGGCGTGCGCTCGGTGGCCGACGCTGCGGGCTATATCGCCCAGGCCGAAACCGCGCTGGGCAGCGCCGCGCTGAACGCGCAACGCCTGCGCTTCGGTGCCAGCGGCCTGCTCGGCGACATTGAAGCCGTGTTGAGCGGCGCCGAATCTGCTGCCGTCACGGCAGCCTACTGACCCGACCCATGCTTGCCCAAGAAATCATCCGCGCCAAGCGCGACGGCCATGCGCTCAATGAAGCGCAGATCCAGAACTTCGTCGACGGCCTGACCCATCACACCTGGAGCGAAGGCCAGGTGGCGGCGCTGGGCATGGCCGTCTTCCTGCGCGGCATGGGCCGCGACGAGGCCGTACTGCTGACCCGCGCCATGATGAACTCCGGCCGCGTTATGCGCTGGCCCGACATGCCCGGCCCGGTGCTCGACAAGCACAGCAGCGGCGGCGTGGGCGACAAGGTCAGCCTGATGCTGGCGCCGATGGTGGCGGCCTGCGGTGGCTATGTGCCGATGATCGCCGGCCGGGGCCTCGGTCACACCGGCGGCACGGTGGACAAGCTGGAAGCCATCCCTGGCTATACAACCACGCCCGACCCGGCCCGGTTCGACCAGATCGTCCGCTCGCTGGGCTGCGCCGTCATCGGCCAGACGGCCGACCTCGCACCCGCCGACAAGCGCTTCTACGCCACGCGCGACGTGACGGCCACTGTCGAGAGCGTGCCGCTGATCACCGCCAGCATCCTGTCCAAGAAGCTCGCCGCCGGGCTCGAAGGCCTGGCCATGGACATCAAGTGCGGCAACGGCGCCTTCGCGTCGACGCCCGAGTTCGCACGTGAGCTGGCCGAAAGCATCGTCGCGGTCGCCGGCGGCGCAGGCCTGAAGACGCGTGCGCTGATCACCGACATGAACCAGATCCTCGGCAGCGATGTCGGCAACTCGCTGGAGATCGCCGAGACCATCCGCTACCTGACCGGCGAGTACCGCGAGCCGCGCCTGCACGAGGTCACGCTGGCCCTGTGCGCCGAGATGCTGGTGTTGGGCAATCTCGCTGCCGACACGGCTGCCGCGCGCGTGAAGCTGCAGGCCGCGCTGGACTCCGGTGCCGCCGCGGAGAAGTTCGCGGAGATGGTCGTCGCCCTGGGTGGCCCCGCCGATCTGATGGAGCGGCCGTCGGCCTACCTGGCCGCCGCACCCGTCGTCAGGCCGGTGGCTGCACCGCGCGCCGGAGTCATCACGAGCATGGCCACGCGTGACCTCGGTGTGGCCATCGTCGAGCTCGGCGGTGGCCGCCGACAGGCGGGCGACGCCATCGACATGCGCGTCGGCTTCTCCAACGTCAGGCCCATCGGCACGCGCGTCGGCGCTGGCGAGCCGCTGGCGCTGATCCACGCTGCCGATGAAGCAGCTGCCGACCGTGCCGTCGCGTCCTATCTCGCCGCCGTCAAGCTCGGCGACGCCGACGTGGCTGCCACGCCGATGGTCATGGCGACAATCGGGTGATGGAAGAGCAGAACGACAACCCACCGCAGAATCCTGCGCGCCGCGCGATCAAGAGCTTCGTCACGCGGCCGGGCCGCATGGGCAACGGGCAGATCAAGGCGCTGGCCGAGCTGGGCCCGAAATTCGTGCTGCCCTACAA
>SEEY01000481.1 GCA_004211235.1 Rubrivivax sp. | reverse complement strand
CTGCATGCCCAGGCGCCGCAGGCGGTGGCGGACGACGACCTGCCCGCCGAGGCGCTGCGCGTGCTGGCGCTGCTGGCCGCCGAGCTGCCGCTGAAGCAGGCCGTTGCGCTGGCCGCTCAGATCAGCGGCGCGCCGCGCAACCGGCTCTACGAAGCGGGTCTGAAGCTCAAGCGCGGCGGCGACGAGTGAGCAGGCTGATCGCGGCCACGCCCATGGCCAGCAGCAGGGCCGGCGCAGGTTCCGGCACGGCGGCCGCGAGCAGATAGATGTTGCCGTCCAGCCCCGCAGCGTAGAGCGAGCCGTCGCCGCCTTCGCCGAAGCTGCTCAGCCTGAAGGCCGGGAAGGGTGAGTCCAGCGGCGTGGACGTGCCGCCGCTGTAGCTCCAGATGCGGCCGCTGACGAAGTCGCCGTAGACGTACTTGCCGTTCAGGCTCGCATCGGCACCGTGATACACATAGCCGCCGATGACGGTGGCGTCGCCGTTGCCACGCCCGTAGTCGAAGAGCGGCGCCACGGCACCCGGGGGCGCCGCATCGGGCACGCCGGGGTTGTCGCCACTGCCTTCCAGGGCACGCCAGCCGTAGTTCGCGCCGCGGCCCAGGCCTGAAGCGGCAGATGCGAAGTTGACCTCCTCGCGCGTGTTCTGGCCGACGTCGCCGATCCACAGGTCGCCCGTCTGGCGGTCGAAGCTGTTCCGGTAGGGGTTGCGCAGGCCATAGGCCCAGATCTCGTCGTTGCCGGCCACGCCGACGAAGGGGTTGTCGGCCGGCGCCGTGTAGCCGCCGTTCGCGTTGGGCGTGATGCGCAGCAGCTTGCCGAGGTTGCTGTTGAGGTTCTGCGCGTTGTTGTCGGGGTCGTTGCCGCTGCCGCCGTCGCCGGTGGCAATGTAGAGATGGCCAGGGTCGGCGCTGCTGAAGCCGATCCAGCCAGCCTTGTGGTTGTCGCGGCCCGGCGGTTGGGCGACGGTGATGATGGTGCGGGCGCTGGCCTTGATGTCGGTCGCGGTGGCCGTGTAGCTGGCGACGACGGTGTTCAGCGTCGTCTTGTCGATGTAGTCGACATAGAAGCGGCCGTTGCTGGCGAAGCCGGGGTCGAAGGCCAGGCCGAGCAGCCCGCGCTCGCCGCTGCCGCTCTCGACCGTGTCGCGGATGTCGAGCAGGGTGGACACGGCGCCCAGGCTGTCGCGCACCTTGATGACACCCGCTCGCTCGACGATGAAGAGGCGCGAATCACCGACGGGTGCGCCGAGGAAGACCGGGTTGCTGTATCCCGATCCGACCAGCGTGGCAGCGAAGGCGGGGCTGGCGGCCAGCACGAGGCTGGCGAGGGCAAGAGACTTCATGCGGCGCTCCAACGTGGTGCAGAGCGCCGCATGCTGTTCCTGCAGCCGGCCAGGGCACATCCCTAGCTGGGGGCGGCAGCCGTCAGCTTTGTGAGCAGTGGTTTCAGCTGCCGGACGGTGCGGTGCGGTCGTTGTGCTTCTTGCGGCGAATGTCGCGGCTGGCGCCGTCCTGCATCGCATGCAGGCGGCGGCGTTCCTTGGCGGTCACCGTGCCGTCCGACTTCGCCTTCGCCTCGGCGTTGTCGACACGCGCCTGCTCCTTCTCCAGGCGTTGCGTCTCATGCGGCGTCAGGTTGCCGCTGGCCGCGCCCTGGGCGATGCGCGCCTGCTGGTTGGCCTCGCGCTGGTCGACGCGCGGGGTGTTGGCGCCAGGCGTCTGGGCAAAGGCGCTGGCGCCGGCCAGGGCCAGCAGGGCCATCAAGGCTTTGGGGGAGGTCTTCATCGGGTGCTCCTTTGGAGTGGGGAGGTTGCAAGGCCCATCCACAACGACGCCGCTCAACCGGTGGCCGACACGCTCCCGGTAACCGCGCATGTCCATGTCTTTCAATGCCTGACGCCCGAGTTCCTAGAATCGCCCCATGATCGCCGTCGAACCCACCCTGGCCCGCCTGGCCACCGCCCGCTCGCAACTGCTGGAGCCCTTCGGTCTGACCGAGGCCTCGCTCTCGCAGGCCTTGCGCCTCATCACGGAGCATCGCGTCGACGACGCGGACCTCTATTTCCAGACCACGCGCGCCGAGGGCTGGAGCCTGGAGGAGGGCATCGTCAAAAGCGGCAGCTTCAGCATCGACCAGGGCGTCGGCGTGCGCGCCGTCGTTGGGGAGAAGACGGCCTTCGCCTACTCGGACGACATCTCGCTCGACTCGCTGCTGGACGCCGCCCGCACCGTGCGCACCATTGCCGCCGCCGGGCAGAGCCGCAAGGTCAAGGTGCCCGGCACCCACCGCGTGGCCGGCAGCCGCGAGCTGTACGGCGTGACCGACCCGATCGCCAGCCTGGACAGCGCCGCCAAGGTCGCACTGCTGGAACGCGCCGAGAAGATGGCCCGCGCCCGGGACCCCCGCATCGCCCAGGTCATGGCGGGCCTGGCCGCCGAGCACGAGGTGGTGCTGATCGCCCGCGCCGACGGCACCATCGCCGCCGACGTGCGGCCCCTGGTGCGCCTGTCGATCACCGTCATCGCCGAGAGCAACGGGCGCCGCGAGGTGGGTTCGGGCGGCGGTGGCGGGCGCTTCGGCCTGGCCTACTTCACCGACGAGATGATCGCCAGCTATGTCGAACAGGCCGTGCATGCGGCGCTGACCAATCTGGAAAGCCGCCCGGCGCCGGCGGGCGAGATGGTCGTCGTTGTCGGTCCAGGCTGGCCCGGCGTGCTGCTGCACGAGGCCGTTGGCCACGGGCTGGAAGGCGACTTCAACCGCAAGGGCTCCAGCGCCTTCGCCGGCCGCATCGGCCAGCGCGTGGCCGCCAAGGGCGTCACGGTGCTGGACGACGGCACGCTCCCCGACCGCCGCGGCTCGCTGAACGTCGACGACGAAGGCTGCGCCAGCCAGCGCAATGTGCTGATCGAGGACGGCATCCTGAAGGGCTACATCCAGGACGCGATGAACGCGCGGCTGATGAAAACCGCCCCCACGGGCAACGGCCGCCGCGAAAGCTACGCCCACGTGCCGATGCCGCGCATGACCAACACCTACATGCTCGGCGGCAAGGACGACCCGAAGGAGATCGTCGCCTCGATCAAGAAGGGCCTGTACGCCACCAACTTCGGCGGCGGCCAGGTCGACATCACGAGCGGCAAGTTCGTGTTCTCGGCCAGCGAGGCCTATTGGGTGGAGAACGGCAAGATCCAGTACCCGGTCAAGGGTGCCACCATCATCGGCAACGGGCCCGACGCACTGACCCGCGTCAGCATGATCGGCAACGACATGCAGCTCGACACCGGCGTGGGCGTCTGCGGCAAGGAAGGCCAGAGCGTCCCCGTGGGCGTGGGCCAGCCGACGTTGCGCATCGATGGGCTGACGGTGGGCGGCACGGCTTGAAAGTCAGCCTTGGCATCTGGCGAACGGCGGCCGCGGCCGCCGTGCTAGATTCCACCCCATGTCCCGCGCCGTCTATTTTGGCTTTTGGTTTTTTCCCCGCCCCGGCGGTGGAGAGTCCTGAGCGCGCGCGCTGAACAAAGAACTCCCCAAAAACCGCCGAGGCCGCCAAGCCCGGCGGTTTTTGCTTTTGCAGAGGTGCCCGAGATGAACGCCAAAGTCACGAACGTCGAACCCGAAGCCCAGCGCTGGTACTCCCAGGACGACAAGACCAGCTCCACCGATGACGAGCGCATCCTCGACATCACGCCGCTGCCGCCGCCCGAGCACCT
>SEEY01000480.1 GCA_004211235.1 Rubrivivax sp. | reverse complement strand
CCATCAGCTGCAGGTGGGCGGGGCCCTGCTGCACCGGCGGCTGCACGAACGAGAAATACGGGTAGTAGGGCAGGAAGGTCTCGGGGAAGACGATCAGCTCCACGCCCTGGCGCGCGGCGTCGCGGATCGTCTCCAGCACGCGGGCGAGCGTGCCGGTGGCGGACTCGAGGTCCGGCGCGATCTGTGCCGCGGCCGCGCGCACCCGGGTTCTCGTCGTGGTGGCAGCCATGGCGTGTCAGAGCGTCCAGGTGTCGATGACGACGGCGCCGGCCTTCTTGTGCAGCAGCACGATGTCCAGCACGTCCAGTGGGCTGATGGGCCGAATGCCTTCGATGAGTGCGCCTTCGCCGTGGCCGTACAGCGCCTGCAGCGCGAAGCGGCAGGCGTAGACCTTGCCGCCCTCGGCGATGAACTTGGTGATCTGCTCGTTGAAGTTCTGGTGGCCGGGGAAGGCCGAGTCGCCGAGCTTGGGGAAGCCGCGCTTCACGCCCAGCGTCACGCCCGGGCCGTAGAGCAGGATGGAGGTGTCGAACCCCTTGCGTTGCAGGCGCGTGGCCTGCAGCAGGTTGACGAAGCCGATGGAGCCTTCGAAGGCAACGGTGTGGAAGGTCACCAGCGCCTTCTCGCCCGGCTCGGCCTTGACGTCCTCGAAGACCTTCTCTTCGTAGTCCACCAGGAAATCGCCCTTCTGGGCGGCGGGATGGGTCACTTTGGGCATGTCGTTCCTCACGGGAGAAAGGGCTTCCGGCGGGCTGCCGGACGCTGCTTCCATTGCGAGGCATGTGCCACGGCTGCTCATGCGTGGCCGATCAACGGCCGATCAAAGGGGCGTCGTGCGGTCGGCCGCATGCCGGTGCGTCGGCGCCGGTTGGCAGTGCGGCCTTGCGCGACCGCACCAAGCCAGCAACCAGGCCATGCGATCAATGCACCCGATCAATGGCCGGGCCGCACCGCTTCGGCGCTCGCTCCAAGCCCGCGCCGGCAGTGATCGGCGGCACACTGGCGCCATGCCGTTCACGCACTGGGTCTCCCGCATCAAGAGCAGCGCCCTGCCGGCCTACCAGGTGATTCCGGACCTGATCGCCGAGGACCTGCAGCAGGGCCGCCTGGCGCCGCGCGACCGCCTGCCGCCGCTGCGCGACCTGGCCAAGGTGCTGGAGCTGAACTACACGACCGTCGTGCGCGGCTTCGCGGAGGCCAAGGACCGCGGGCTGGTGGCTTCGCGGCCGGGCCTGGGCTCCTATGTGCGCGGCTCCTTCATCGGCCTGCCGCTGCGCGCCGGCACGGGCGCCGAGATGACGATGAACCTGCCGCCCGAGATCGAAGACCACCCGGCCATGCAGCGCCTGCAGCAGCAGGCCGCCGCCTGCATCGCGCAGACCCAGTTGCATGACTTGATGCGCTACCAGGACTTCGGCGGCACGCCGCGTGACCGAGACCTCGCCGCGCGCTGGCTGCGGCAGTGGCTGGCCAAGGCCGACGCCGCGCGGGTGCTCGTCGCGCCCGGCATCCACAGCGCGCTGCTGGGGCTGGTGTCCATGCTCGTCAAGCCTGGCCACAGCCTGTGCGTGGAGAGCATGGCCTATCCGGGTATCAAGGCCATCGCCGCGCAGCTCGGCACGCAACTGCACCCGCTGGCGATGGACGAGGAAGGCCTGCGGCCCGAGGAGTTCGAGGCGGCCTGCAAGAGCGCGTCGGTCGGTGCGCTCTATCTTTGCCCCAATCTGCACAACCCGATGACGGCGACGCTGTCGCTGCGCCGCCGCGAGCAGATCGCCGACGTTGCGCTGCGCTACAGCGTGCCCATCATCGAGGACGATGCCTACGGCATGCTGCCGGCCGCCGTGCCGCCGCCGCTGGCGGACTACGCGCCGGGCCTCGTCTACTACGTCAGCGGCATGTCCAAGTGGCTCGGTGCCGGCCTGCGCACGGCCTATGTGCTCTCGCCCACCGTCGCGGCGCAGCAGCGGCTGGCCGGCGCTTTGCGTGCGACGACGGTGATGGCCTCGCCCTTCATCAACACCATCGTGGCGGCGTGGCTGGAGCAGGGCGATGCGGACGCCGTGCTGTCGGCCGTGCGCGCGGAATGCCAGTGGCGCAGCGCGCTGATGGCCGAGCGGCTCGGGCCCTACGGCCTGCGCACCCACCGCCAGGGCTTCCATGCCTGGCTGCCGCTGGCGGAGGACGGCGGCGCGCCGCGGTCGGTGGCGATGGCCAGCGAGCTGCGCGCCATCGGCGTGCTGGCCGTGGCGTCCACGGCCTTCTCGACGGATCGCCAGCCGCCGGATGGCCTGCGGCTGTGCCTGGGCGGCGGCCTGACGCGCGACGACTGCGGGCGGGCGCTCCAGGCGGTGGAAGACGCGCTGCAGCGCTCGCGCGGGCTCAGCGCTTAACTCAGCGCTGAACTTAGCGCTTGGGCAGCACGACGAGGCCCAGCGCAGCGAGCGCGGCAAACAGCAGGCCGCTCCAAACCTCGTAGGGCAGGCCGAGCAGCCGGTAGGCCGCGGCCTCGGCGCAGTTGGCCGTGACCATGAAGACCGACGGCCACAGCTCTTCGAGGTTGAGCGCGGTGAGGGTCTTGTCCGCCAGCCCCATCGCGCAGGTGGCCGTCTGCGACGCGACCTCGTGCTGGAAGACGGCGGCCGTCAACCCCGCCGCGCAAAGCACCAGCACGACCACCAGCACGGCCTGCCGCAGCGCGCGCTTGCGCTGCACCAGCCAGCCCAGCAGCGACATCGCGCCGATCAACAGGAAGATGCCCCGCTGCAGCACGCACCAGGGGCAGGGCTTGACGCCGAACTGATGCTGCGCAACGACGGCGATGCCGACGGCCGCGAAGCTCGCCGCAGCCATGCCGGCCAGCGCGCGCGCCGGCAGCTTGGAAGGGACGTCGAACATCAAGCTTGCACTTCTGCGATCAGTTCAATCTCGACGCAGGCGCCCATCGGGATCTGCGCCACGCCGAAGGCGCTGCGGGCATGCTTGCCGGCGTCGCCCAGCACCGTGGCCAGCAACTCGGAGCAGCCGTTGGTGACGAGATGCTGCTCGGTGTAGTTGGCCGTGCTGTTGACCAGGCTCATCACCTTGACGATGCGCACCACCTTGCCGAGGTCGCCGGTGGCGGCCTGCAGCGTGCCGAGCAGATCGATGGCCACGGCGCGGGCGGCGGCCTGGCCGGTGGCGGTGTCGGTGTCGCGGCCGAGCTGGCCGACCCAGGGCTTGCCGTCCTTCTTGGCGATGTGGCCGGACAGGAACACCAGATTGCCGGTGCGCATGAAGGGCAGGTAGGCCGCAGCCGGCGTGGCGACGGGCGGCAGGGTGATGCCGAGTTCGGCCAGCTTGGCCTGGATGGCGGATGAGCTCATAGGGGAAGCGCTGTGGCGCGGATGGGAAACGCCGGCATGCTACCCGGCAACTTCAGTTGGGTAGGCGCGGGGAAGGGCATTGGCACAGCGGCGGTGGGCAGTGGGCGAACTCCTGGCAACGAGCCTGGCCTGGCTGGCGGGCCTGGCGCTGCTGCATCGGTGCGAGCGGCTGCCGACCGGGGCCGAGTACGCCGCACTGGCGGCCGCCTTCACCGTGCTTTTGTTGTTGCGCAGGCGCTGGCACAGCAGACTGGCGTTGGCCGGCTGCGTCGCCGTGTTCGCCTTCAGCCAGGCCGCGCTGCGCGCCGAGTGGCGGCTGACGCCCGAGCTGCATCCGGCCTGGGAAGGTCGTGACCTCGCGCTCACC
>SEEY01000479.1 GCA_004211235.1 Rubrivivax sp. | reverse complement strand
CCATCACCGGCATGCTGCTCGTGGGCCTGGGCCTGCTCGGCGTGGGCGGCTTCTACATGGCCATCGGCGGCGGGCATGACAGCACGGCGCTCAAGCCGATGCTGGGCCTGGCCTTCGGCTCCTCGCTGATCTCGATCTTTGCGCGCCTGGGCGGCGGCATCTTCACCAAGGGCGCGGACGTCGGCGCCGACCTGGTGGGCAAGGTCGAGGCCGGCATCCCCGAGGACGACCCGCGCAATCCCGCCGTTATTGCGGACAACGTGGGCGACAACGTCGGCGACTGCGCCGGCATGGCGGCCGACCTGTTCGAGACCTACGCCGTCACGCTGATCGCCGCGATGGCGCTGGGCGCGCTGATGATCACCGGCAGCAGCGCGCTGGCCGGCGTCGTCTACCCGCTGGCGCTGGGCGGCGTGTCCATCATCGCGTCCATCATCGGCTGCTACTTCGTCAAGGCCAGCCCCGGCATGAAGAACGTGATGCCGGCGCTGTACAAGGGCCTGATCGTGGCCGGCGTGCTCAGCCTGATCGCCTTCTTCTTCGTCACCAAGGCGATGTTCCCCGGCGCCATCGAGCTCACGGCCGGCGGCACGACGAGCGCCATGGCGCTGTTCGGCGCCTGCACGGTGGGTCTGGTGCTGACGGCCGCCATGGTCTGGATCACCGAGTACTACACCGGCACCCAGTACCACCCGGTGCAGCACGTCGCCCAGGCCTCCACCACCGGCCACGGCACCAACGTCATCGCCGGCCTCGGCGTGTCGATGAAGTCCACCGCCTTCCCGGTGCTGTTCGTCTGCGCGGCCATCTGGTCGGCCTACGCGCTGGCCGGCCTGTACGGCATCGCGGTGGCGGCCACGTCCATGCTGAGCATGGCCGGTATCGTCGTCGCGCTGGACGCCTACGGCCCCATCACCGACAACGCCGGCGGCATCGCCGAGATGGCCGAGCTGCCCGCCAGCGTGCGTGATGTCACCGACCCGCTCGACGCCGTCGGCAACACCACCAAGGCCGTCACCAAGGGCTATGCCATCGGCTCCGCCGGCCTGGCCGCGCTGGTGCTGTTTGCCGACTACACGCATGCGCTGGAAGCGCGCGGTGCCCACATCACCTTCGACCTGTCGGATCACCTGGTCATCCTCGGCCTCTTCCTCGGCGGGCTGATTCCTTTCCTTTTCGCGGCGATGGCGATGGAAGCGGTGGGCCGTGCGGCCGGTGCCGTCGTCGTCGAGGTGCGCAAGCAGTTCGCGGACGGCGCCATCATGGCCGGCAAGAGGAAGCCCGACTACAGCGCCGCGGTCGACATGCTGACCACGGCCGCGATCAAGGAAATGATCGTGCCGTCGCTGCTGCCGGTGGCCGCGCCCATCCTGGTCGGCCTCATCCTCGGCCCGGCAGCGCTCGGCGGCCTGCTGATGGGCACCATCGTCACGGGTCTGTTCGTCGGCATCTCGATGTGCACCGGCGGCGGCGCCTGGGACAACGCCAAGAAGCTCATCGAGGAAGGCTTCACCGATGCCTCGGGCGTGCTGCACAAGAAGGGCGGCGAGGCGCACAAGGCCGCCGTCACCGGCGACACCGTCGGCGACCCCTACAAGGACACCGCCGGCCCCGCCGTGAACCCGCTGATCAAGATCATCAACATCGTCGCGCTGCTGATCGTGCCGCTGCTGCCGCTGCCGGCCGGCAGCCACGCACCCGTGGCCGCCGAGCCCGCCGCGGTGACGGCGCCAGCCCCGGCGGCGAGCATGGCCGAGATGCCTGCATCGGCCGCATCTCAGTAAACCGGGTAAATCCCTCCCAAACGGCCTGTTCGCAGGCCGTTTGCACGTCTGCTGCACGGCAGAATCGCCGCAATGGCTGGCATGGCGATCACGAGGCACGAACTGACACGGCGACGCGAGCAACTGCAGGATCTGCAGCGCTACCTCGCCGTGCTGGAAGCCGACCACGACGGCGCGCGCGCCAAGCTGCTCGGCTTTCGCGTGCGCTATCTGGACGCGCTGGGGCCGCTGATGCGCGAGCTCGACGAGCTCGAGGCGCAGCTGCAGCAGGCCACTGCACTGTTGTCAGATGCGCTGAAGCGTCAGGGCGTCGATGCGCCTGTTCCCGCTGCACCCCGCGCCAGGCACTGGCCCGACGTACCCGCCTTGCCCGAGGCAACGCCGCTGCCACCCGAGCCCACCGGCCCGCTGACCGACCTGCCCCCGCCCAGCCTGAAGACGCTGTATCGGCGGGCGGCCATGCGCTTCCACCCGGACCTGGCCCCCTCCGGGCCTGAGCGCGAGGTCTGCGAGCAACGCATGATGGTCGTCAACGAGGCCTATGGCAGCGGCGACCGGCAGAAGCTGGAGAGCCTGCTGCTGGCGGCCGGCGAACTGCCCGAAAGGGTCATCGGCGGCCCGGCCGACGCGGTGCGCGCCTGGCTGGGCCTGTGCGAACACATGGTGCAGGGCCGCATCCGCGTCGTCCAGGCTCAGACGCTGGTGCTGCACAACCTGCAGATGCATCAGCTGCGCGTGGCCATCGAGCGCGCCGAGGCCGGCGGCATGAAGCCGCTGGAGATCATGGCGACGCGGCTGCGCACACAGATCGCCGAGCGCCGCCAGGAGCTCTACATCGGCGAGCGGGTGGGCGGCGATGCGCAGCTGGCGGCCGACTTCCTGCGCAGCCGGTTCCAGCGGCTCACGGGCCTGGGCCTGCCCTGACAAACCCGAAACGCGACGACGTCAGCAGTTGCCGCTGCCGTTGGTGATCTCCGGGTCCGAGCTGGCATACAGGCCATCGACGGTGCCGGGGTTCGAGAACAGCAGCACGACACCCTTGGTCACGACCTCAGTGGCTGGCATGGGCACGCCCAGCGAGCTGGTGCCGTCCGCGGCGGCGAAGTTGGTGTCTCGCATCACGGGCGCATGCCCGAGTGTCTTGAACGACGCGGCGAGCAGCACCAAGGCGGACCCATCGGCCTGCTCGATGGCGCAGGTTTCCTCACCAAACGGGACGCTCAGCAAGCTGCCCTCGAGCGGCTCCTTGGCCGCCTTGTCGTAGAAGTAGCTGCAGTCGGCGTACAGGCCGTCGTCGCTGATGCGGGCTTGAACGTAGTAGGTGGTGGTCATGGTGCAGGTCCTCTCTGCGGCGTCATCGGGTTAGCGGCGGCTCGACAACCAGTCCCGGGTCTGAGCCACCTCGGCATCGGGCTCGCGGCCCGGGCAGGACTGTGCGTCAAGCCATGCCGCCGTCACCACCGGATCCACGCGCAAAAGGCGACGCATATCACGCAGATCACCTTGAAGCGCGTCGCAGGCATCCCGCAGCGCGGCCGGTGAGTCCCGCGTACGCGCCAGCCAGGCGCGATCCACCAGCGCGAGCGAACGCGCCAGACGCTGGTCGCCGGCCTGGGTCTGCAGCGCCGTGCGCAGGCGTTCCCGCGTCTCGATCAGCAACGCAGTGGCGCGCTCGCCGCTGACGCTGGCAAGGCCCGCATACAGCCGCGCCCATCGCGCCCTCTCGGGCAGGCGGCGCAGGCGCAGAGACGGGCCGCCGGACTGTTCCAGTTCTTCCAGCCGCCCCTGCAGCGCCAGCAGCTCGCCTTCGGAGCTGGGCCGGCCGGCCATGGTCTGCGCTTCCTGGGCTGCCAGCTGCGTGGCCAGCAGCTCGATCTGCCAAGTTCGGTTGGCGGGGTCCTGCCCGGTTGCGGTGCCCATCAGGCCCACTGCAGCACGCAGTTCGTGGTGAGCC